>NZ_BAAILO010000288.1:15237-61653 GCF_054589115.1 Cupriavidus sp. 8B
GGACAAGGCCGTGTTCTCGGTCAGCGCCATGATCGGGGCTCTGGTGGTGTCTCGGGTGATGGCCGACGAAAAGCGCTCCGACGCAGTGCTGGCGGCGGCGAAGCGGGAGTTGCTCGCTTTGCAGCAAAAGGAATGAGCCACGCCGCCGCGATCAGGACGGCCCATGGGTTACTACGGGTTACTTGAGCGCCTGGCCATGGGTGCGCTCATAGACGGTGGTTAGCGTAGCGACCCTGACTCCTGCCTCGAATACTTCGAAGTCGCACTGGCACAAGGTGCCAAGCTGTTGACGCTGCACGGGCGAAACCGTTAAGGCTTCCCGCACCCGTGCACTCTGCCCAAAATAGCGGATGGTGAGCCATGCTGGACTTGTTGCCGCTTCTGCTTCTCCCCGAGAGTACTTGTCGCATAGTTGGGCCACCGCGAGGCACTGTGCAATGTCGTCGTCATGCCATGTCGTCACTGGCAGCATTCCGCTACGCCATGGCATGTAGCTGTTTGACGGTAGCTCGCCATCCAGGACAACATGCGCGCGACCTACGATAGCCCCTGCCTGCCTGAGTTCGGCCAACCATCGCTGCTGCCGACCGTCCCCGTGCTTCAGACGTGCGTCGACGTCGCATCTGCCCTCATACAATGGCCTGCCAACGTGGGCTGTCAGCATGACCGGGCTGAGTGCGCCGCACGTCGACTCCATCACAACACTTAGCAACAGCTCCGCCATACCCGGCTGTCCAAGGGTTGCGCGTGGCGCCTGCCCTTGTTGTGCGATTCGCAATGTTTCCCTAGACGCTCGTGGACCGGACGACGTGGAATCCATTTCTCCCTCCTGCCCTGTTGCAGGCGCCGCCAAGGCGCTTACTGGTCTCGACTATAGCGAAGAGTTATCTAGAAGAGCGATATTGGGGAAAATAGGGAAAAATCTGACACGGATTCGTCGTGAACGGGGGCGCTTCAGAAACGGACAATATTGCACGCTAAGCTTTCGGGAGCCCGGCCAGAAGCTGGCTACCGGGTGGCAAAGGCCTGATCCATCTGGCGCGCCCGCTTGACCTCATCGCTTTGCAGATAGATCGAGGTGGTGGCCACCGACGCGTGTCGAAGGTTATCGCGTCTTCAGGTCGTTGAACACCTTCATCCAGAACTTTGCCCTTTCGGTGGTCTCGATCCACAGGCCCAGGATGTCACGCGTGTCATCCCGCTCGGATTCAACCGGTCGATGCAACGAGGATCGCTGGCGCCAAGGCACGGCGTCTATCCGTGCGGCCCCGCGATACAGATCCGCTTAGGAACTACTCTGACACAAGGCTTGCCGGATCTGCCGTACCGCCTGCAGCAATTTCGGCCGCAGCTCCTCATGCAAGCGGGAGAGGGGGAAGTAGCTGGCAGCGCCGGCAAGACTGATCGCCATAAGCGGCAAGCCACGGCCCGGGGAGAACGGCACCGCGATACCGTGCACTTCCTTTACCCACCCTCCCGCTGAAGTCACGCATCCCGTGGATTGATACTCGGTTACGGATTCCTGGATGCCCCGCTCCACGACTGGCCATGTAGTCTCATCGAGTTCCTTGATCCGCTCCATCAGATCGGCGCGCTCGGCTGGGGTGGCGGCGGCGAGCAACGCCCGGCCGGCGGCGCTTGTCCCCAGCGGAATCCGGGAACCCACATCGAGGTTGAGGGTGATGATCGACGTGCTACGGCAGCATTCGAGGTACAGCGACGAGAGTCGGTCACGCGTGACTAACGCCACGACGGACCCAGTTTCCGCAGCCAGCAGCTGCATGTATGGACGTGCCACCTGGCGAACGTCGAGGTTGGCGAGCATGGAGCTGCCGAGCGCGCCGGTGGCCGTACCGAGACGATACTTGCCAGTTTCGGGCACCAGGTGGAGATAGCCGAGCCTCGTCAGCGTGTATGTTAGACGAGTAATCGTTGACTTCGGCAGGCCACAGCGCTCAGCAATCTCATGATTGGCAAGGAAGTTGTCGCCC
The DNA here is from genome assembly GCF_054589115.1 of Cupriavidus sp. 8B. Taxonomy (NCBI): domain Bacteria; kingdom Pseudomonadati; phylum Pseudomonadota; class Betaproteobacteria; order Burkholderiales; family Burkholderiaceae; genus Cupriavidus; species Cupriavidus sp. 8B. Next base: position 17,229 of record NZ_BAAILO010000288.1, read on the forward strand.
GAATGGAAGCAACTCAATACTTCCAGCCCACGCGCCAGCGCCGTGACAAAATGCCTGTCCTGGCCTTCGCCGAGCGATGATTCCTCCTCAGGCTCATCGGCAATAGCGGGCGGCGCCATTCCTGGATTCTTCTGGATTGATTTCGGCATCGTGTTGATTGTCTTTCCGACCTGTTCTGTTTCCACCGGCTAACCGCGGACGATAGCATACTCGCCTAGGCTTGCGCCGCGTGGTTTTCCGCTTTGTGCTTCTCCGCCATGGATTCGACCAGCAGCGCCCGCTGGTATCCCGGCCTGGCTTTCAGCCGCGCGAGGTAGCGCGTGACGGATTCCGGAAACTCGTCCTGCAGACCGTTCATGGCGGCGAACTGAACGGCATAACCGACCGAGATGTCCGCCGCCGTGAAGCGATCCCCGCAGATGTACTCGTCGCTGGAGACGATCGCATCGACGCCCCGCAAACGCCCCAGGAAGAAGCGCTTGTAGTCCACGGCGGCCTGCGGCAGCTTGCGTTCCTCGGGTTCGAGGCGGGAGTACCGCATGAAAATCGCAATGGGAAACGTCAGCGTTGCTTCCCCAAAACTCAGGAAATTCAGGTACCGGCCGTACGCGGCCTCATCCGGGCGCACGCTGAGACGCCCCGATGCATGGACCTCCGCGAGGTACTGGCAGATGGCGCTCGACTCGGTCATCTTGACCGCGCCATCGATCATGCAGGGGACCGTCCCGAGCGGGTTGACGGCCAGATACGACTTGGCCAGGACGCGCGGTGGAAAGGGCAGCAACTGCAGCAAATAGGGAAGCTGCAGTTCTTCGAGCATCCATAGCGGCCGGAAGGACCGCGATCTCGCACAGTGATATAGCTCAATCATCGCTGACACTCACTCGGCCTCGAACGCCGAACGCGGGGTACCCTGCCCGGGCTTCTGGCCGTTGCCCGCCGATGCCCACTCGCGCAGCGTCGCCTTGGCCAGCTTGCCGATGCCGATTCGAGGCAGCTTTGCCACTACATGGATTTCTACCGGAATCTTGAACTGGGACAGGTTGCGCGTGCAATGCTCGCGGATGGTGTCATGCAATGCCTCAACCTGTTGACCCGAAAGCTCGGACGAATGGCCGACAAAGGCGACCACGGTCTCCCCCTGCATGTCGCACGGCTTGCCAACCACCGCCGCCTCCCGGACACCGAGCACTTTCAGGATGGCGGCTTCCACCTCGGCGGCCGAGACGTTCTCGCCGCGGACCTTGATGACGTCCTTGACCCGATCGGTGAACGCGTACCAGCCATCCTCATGAAGACGAACACGATCGCCGGTCTTGAGGTAGCCCTCGTCGTCGAATGCGGCCTCCGTGGCCGCGCTATCGCCATCGTATTCACTGAAGACCGACAACCCGCGGCGTCCCCTGACCAGCAGATGGCCCGCTTCACCGGGGCGCACTTGCCGCCCGTCATCGTCGACCACCTTGACATCGTAGTAGAGGCTCGGACGTCCAATGCCTCCCGTCAGGGAACCTTGCTCGGGGTTCGAAACCAGTACCTGGATCAGCACCTCGGTCATGCCCCACCCTGCGACCATCCCCACCTTGTAGTGCGCCGCCGCGGCGTGGTCGTGCGTGGAGGTTACCCAGAGGCGAAACGCATGCGCCGGCACCGGCTCGCTGCGCAATGCCGCGAGGGTGAAGTGAACATGAGAGCCGGCCGTGGCGTTGTGTTTCATGACCACCGGCCAGTACCGGCTGCGCGAAAAGCCCGGTTGCAGGACGATCGTCCCGCCCGCCCACATGGTCGAGAAGAAGCACCACGAGAGCCCGACCACATGGAACAACGGGAGAAACAGCACATGCGTGTCGTCCTCGCGAAGCCCCTGCTGCCGGGCATTCACTTCCGCCGCCCAGAGCACGTTGGCGTGGGTCCACACGACGCCCTTGGCCCGCGAGGTCGATCCGGTGGTGAACATCACCGAAGCGGGTGCGGACGGATCCGCTGGGCGTTGCGCAAGCGCGTCGCCCAGCAGCGCGGAAAAAGGCACCATCGATGCGACCGCCCTCTCCTGTGCGGGATCCACTGGCACGTGATCGACAACGGCAACCCATGACAGGCCGGGGCAGTGCTCCGCAAACAGCCCCGCGAACTTTGGCTGAGTGACGGCGCATACCGCTCCGGTGGCCTGTGCAAAGTACTCAAGTTCCGGTCCCGCGGAGAGCGGATTTGTCGCCACGCATACCGCCCCGGCCCAGGCGCAGGCGAAGCGCATCAGAATCGTCTCCGGACAGTTCTCCATATGCACGATCACGCGCTCACCCGGCTTCACGCCACGCTGCGCAAGGCCGCCCGCAAGCTTGCGGACCGTGTCCAGGAAACCGAGATAGGTATAGGTGCGCGACGTTCCTTCGAAAGGCTCCCATACCAGGAGAGGATGCTCACCGCGACGACGCGCAAGCTCAACGATCCAGCTCGCGATGTCATAGCCGTGGTAGGGATTTGCCAGGTCTGCAACCGATTGACCGACTGTCAGCGACGTCATCTTTGTCTCCTCGCGCCGGGCCTCGTGGATGACCGGCCTGGTCGCGCTAATGGTTTGCATCGCAGCTTGCAAGTCTGCACTGCAGTCCACTATACTGCCCCTCGGTTTGCATGACAAGTGAACGTTGGCGCAGATTTCGTTGAATCCAGCATTCTGCCGCCATCATAATGTTCTGCACTTCGGTTTATAGAACCGTTTTGTGCAGACAAAGGGGCTCAACCAACCTGAGGAACCGGATCCGTATGCGCCAGGCCGTCATCGTTTCAACCGCACGCACGCCCATCACCAAGTCACATCGTGGGGAGTTCAACCTGATGCACGGCCCGTCGCTGGCATCGCATGCGGTGCGCGCCGCCGTCGAGCGCGCGCGGATCGACCCCGAATCCATTGAAGACGCCATTCTTGGTTGCGGCTTTCCTGAAGGTATCGCGGGCAGGAATATCGCCCGGCAAACGGTCGTGCGCGCGGGCCTGCCGCTGGCTATTGCCGGCACCACGATCAACCGCTTCTGCGCCTCGGGATTGCAGGCGATCGCCACGGCTGCCGGCCAGATCGTGGTGGATGGCGCGTCGGCGGTCATCGCCGGCGGCGTCGAAAGCATCACCGGCATCCAGGCACACCCCGACGCGGAGAAGCACCTCGACCCCTGGGTCGTCCGGCACAAGCCGGATCTCTATCTGCCAATGATCGATACCGGCGATATCGTTGCCACACGCTACAAGATCTCGCGCGAAGCGCAGGACCAGTTCGCGGTGGAGAGCCAGCGCAAGACGGCAGCCGCGCAACTTGCCGGCCGATTCGCGGAAGAGATCGTGCCGGTGACGACCACGATGTCCGTCATGAACAAGGAAACCGGCGAAACCAGCGTCCGCGACGTTACCGCCAGTGCCGATACCTGCAATCGCCCGGGCACGACCTATGAATCGCTGGCCAGGCTCGCTCCCGTCAAGGGAGCGGATCGCTTTGTCACGGCCGGCAATTCCTCGCAGCTGTCGGATGGCGCGGCGGCATGCGTGCTGATGGAGGCCGGGGATGCCGAGCGCGCCAACCTCGATCCGCTCGGCGCTTTCAAGGGCATGGTCGTCGTCGGATGCGAGCCCGACGAAATGGGCATTGGCCCCGCGCTCGCCGTCCCCAGACTGCTTGCGCGGCATCGGCTGACCGTTGGGGACATTGGCCTGTGGGAACTCAATGAGGCGTTCGCCTCGCAGGCCATCTACTGCCAGCAGCGCATCGGCATTCCCGATGACCGCCTGAACGTCAATGGCGGCGCGATATCGCTTGGGCATCCGTATGGGATGACCGGGGCCCGCCTGGCCGGACACGTACTGATCGAGGGACGGCGACGCGGAATTCGTTATGCTGTGGTGACCATGTGCATCGCCGGCGGCATGGGCGCTGCCGCGCTGTTCGAAGTGTTCTGACGCCGGCCAGGCCAGACGGCACGCCAGACCACCACGCTGAATGACTCGACACACACCAGAGGGAGACAATCCATGCATGCACCCACTGTGCAATTCCTGCTCGATTTTGGCAGCCCCAATGCCTACCTGTCGCACAAGGTGATTCCGGCAATCGAAAGCCGAACCGGCGTCACCTTCGAATACGTCCCGATTCTCCTGGGCGGACTTTTTCGGCTGACGGGCAACCGCTCCCCCGCGGAAGCCTTCGCCGGCATCAAGAACAAGCAAGCATTTGCCCGGCTGGAAACGCAGCGATTTGTTGACCGCCACCATATTGTCGGCTACCGCTCCAACCCGCATTTCCCGGTCAACACGCTCCAGATCATGCGGGGCGCCGCGGCGGCCCTGATCGAAGGCGGGTTCGAGAAATACGTCGACGTGGTGTTCTCTGCGATGTGGGAACGCGGCCTCAAGATGGACGACCCGGCCGTGATCGAGGCGACGCTGAATGAAGCGGGTCTCGATGGCGCACGCATGCTCGCACGCATTGGCGACCAGGCGGTCAAGGATCTCCTGCTTGCCAATACCCAACAGGCCTTCGAGCGTGGGGCCTTCGGCTCGCCAACGTTCTTCGTCAACGACGAGATGTACTTCGGCAAGGACCAGTTGCGTGACGTCGAAGAGGAAATTCAACGCGTTCTGGCCAGATAACATTCGGAAATGATGTGCGCGCCGACCCCGACGGGGTCGGCGCGCAATACCTCTCGGCGCCTCAGCTCAGAGCCGGTTCACGCGACACCTGTCTCGCGACGCGCCGCAGATGGTAGGCAGCGTTGCCAAGGGTCTGCTCGATGGCCGTCAGCCGCCGGAAGAAATGCGAGATTCCCATTTCTTCCGTCATGCCCATCCCGCCGTGAATCTGGATGGCCTGCTGTCCGACGAATCGTGCGCCGATACCGACAAGCGCTTTCGCCGACGCGCAAGCCTGCGCGCGCCCGGCCTCGTCGTCGACAAACGCCAGTGCGCGCCAGACGGAAGACTTCGCCTGCTCGGCATGCACGAACATGTCGACGAGCTTGTGCTGCAGGGCCTGGAAGCTGCCGATGGGAACGCCGAACTGCTTTCGGGTGCGCGCGTATTCGGCGGTGTCCCGGATCATCGATTCCATAATGCCAACGGCCTCGGCGCACAGGCCAATGCGAGCAATGTCCAGCGCCAGTTCGAGATGCCTCAGCGTCTCGCGGCCATCGCCCAGCAACGCGCCGGCAGGCACCCTGACGTTGCTGAAAGTCGCCTCCGAAACCGCCGCGCCATCCACCGACGGATGGGTCACCAGTCCGACTCCCGGCGAGCCGGTCGGCACCATGAACAGCCGGAAGTCGTCACCCCGCCGCGCCAGCACGATCAATACATCGAAATTGCCCGCCAGAATGCCCTTCTTGCGGCCGTTGAGCACGTATCCGCCCTCGCCCTCCGCCTCGGAAAAAGTGGTATCGATCCTGGTCGGGTCGTAGGCGGAGCTGACCTCCTCATAGGCCACCGCAAAGCGCACCGAGCCATCAATGATTCGCGGGAGGATTTCCTGCTTCTGCAGCTCGCTTGCGCCGGCCTGGATCAGCGCGCCGGGAAACACGATCGAAGCCAGATAGGGTTCATTGAGAAGCGCCTTGCCGAACTCTTGCATCACCAAGGCGACGTCATTCCAGCCACCGCCCCCGCCGCCGTATCGCTCCTCGAATGGCAATGCAAACATGCCCTGCTCGGCAAGCGCTTGCCAATGCCTGGAATTCCCCGAGGTTGCCGCCGCCCGTTCCGCGAGGCTATATTCGCGGGTCAGATATCGCGAAACGGCGTCAATCACCAGTCGCTGGTCTTCAGTCAGGTCGAAGTTCATATTGACGCCTTACAGATTCAATTCGAGCTTGGCGAGGATGTTCTTCTGAATCTCCTCGGAACCGCCATAGATCGTGAGCTTGCGCAGGTTGAGATAGTTCGCGGTCTGGGCCGGCGCGTCATCGGGCAGCCATCCGCCGCCCGACCAGTCGAGCTCACGTGCCCCGCGAGGATAGGGCAGCGCGTCAAAGCCCAATACATCGAGATAGAGCTCCGATACCTGTTGCGCAAGCTGGCAACTGCGAATCCGGTAGAGCGACGCTTTCGTGCCCACATCCCCGCCCGCATCGGCTTCGGAGAGCGCACGAAGCAGCGTGTATTCGAGCGCGTCCACCTCGATCGTGATACGTGCCACCCGCTCGCAGAAGCTCAGATCATCGCCGAGCAAACCATCGGGGCCGGTGCGCGTCGATGCGCATTCGACCAGTCGCCGGAGATTGCGCCGGATTTGCCCGATCATCCCCGTGCTGAATCGCTCATGCCTGAGCAGGTATTTGGCACAATCCCACCCGTGATGCAACTCCCCTACCAGATTCGAAGCCGGAACACGCACCCCATCGAAGAAGACTTCGTTGACTTCGTGCTTTCCGTCGAGCGTGATAATCGGTCGCACGGTAATGCCTGGCGAGCGCATGTCGATCAGCAGGAAGGAAATGCCTTGCTGCTTCTTCGCATCGGAATCGGTCCTGACCAGACAAAACATCATGTCCGCATGCTGCGCGTATGTTGTCCATATCTTCTGGCCGTTGACGACAAACGTGTCGCCATCGAGCCGCGCGCTCGTCGACAGGCTCGCCAGATCCGAGCCCGCACCCGGCTCCGAATAGCCCTGGCACCACCAGTCGTCGCCGCTTCGGATACGCGGCAGATAGCGTGCCTTCTGCTCGGCTGTGCCAAACGCGAGCAGCACGGGCGCCACCATGCGAACGCCAAACGCAATCGGTTCGGGCGCTCCGGCGAGCGCGCATGCCTCGGCGAAGATATAGCTCTGCACCGGCGTCCATCCCGTTCCGCCGTACTCGACCGGCCAGTTCGGCGTACTCCAGCCCTGTGCTGCCAGGATCTTCGTCCAGCGCACAATGTCGTCCTTTGTCAGCGGCCGGTTCTCGACTACCTTCCGCCTGATGTCATCCGGCAGATTCGCGCGCAGAAACGCCTGGACCTCCGCGCGGTATGCCCGATCCTGCTTGCTATAGGTCAGCTCCATGGTGGGTTTACCAGGCCTCGATCCACGGACGCAGGTCGAGTTCGTGCGTCCACGCATCCCTCGGTTGCTGGTGCAACATCCAGTACATGTCCGCAATGTGCTCGGGGTTGAGAATGCCGTCGCGCTCCTTCAGTGCATAGCGCTCCGGGAACGTCTCCCGGATAAATTCCGTATCGATGGCCCCGTCGATCACCGGGTGCGCCACATGAATGCCTTTCGGTGCGAGTTCCTTTGCCATGGCCTGGGACAGCGCGCGCAGGCCGTGCTTGGCGCCGGAGAATGCCGCGTAGCCGGCACGGCCACGCAAGCTGGCCGTCGCCCCGGTAAAGAAGATCGACCCGCGTTCGCGCGGCACCATGACCCGGGCCGTTTCACGCCCCATCAGGAAACCGGCGAAGCAGGCCATCTCCCAGACCTTGAAGTACACGCGTGACGTTGTTTCGAGGATATCGAAGCGCACGTTGGCGCCGATATTGAAGACGGCGACCTCGATCGGCGCAATCTTGGTTTCGATCTCCTGGATCAACGCCACCATTTCCTCCTCCTTGCGGGCATCCGAGGAAAACGCGTGCGCGGCACCGCCTTCGCTCTCGATCTGCGCAACCAGCGGGGCGAGCTTTTCCGCATTGCGGCGCGTCATGCACGCAATATAGCCCTCCCGCGCAAACCGCCGCGCAATGGCGCCGCCGGTGGCATCCCCGGCACCGATCACGAGTACCGCCTTCTTTTCCGACATGCTAGTCTCCTATTGATTTTGCGGAACACTGTACTGCATTGCGGTTTAGTATGGTCCGGCAGATGGTCATCGTCAACTTCATTTTGCGGAAATTTTAGATCTACGTCGCCTGGTCGTCTTGTATTTGAGAACCGATACGCAGTAATATGGACCGCATAGCAGCACATAATTCAGGAGACAAAGGAGCCGGATGTGACGAAACAGCACGCGCAACCTTCCAGCACGATGAACCGGATCCACGAGGTCATCAGCCCGTGGGTGCATGCCCAGCCGGAAGCCCTGGCACTTCAGGACAGCCGGATCAGGCTGACCTATGCGGAACTGTCCCAGGCGATCGACGCGGTTGCGGAACGTCTGCGAAACCTCGGTGTACGCCCCGGAGATCGCGTCATGCTGGTTGCCGAGAATTGCGTCGCGCTGGCGGTGATGGTGCTCGCCTGCAGCGCCTGCGATGCATGGGCGGTCGTCGTCAATCCTCGCCTGTCACCCAGGGAGATCGACAACTTCCTGGAACATTCGGATGCGCGCAGAGCGTTCTACGCCGCAAATGTCTCGCGCGAAGCGCTGGACCATGGCCAGCGTGTACAGGCGACCATGGAGACGTTCCCCTACCTTGGGGAACTCGCGGTTGGCCCGCTGAACCCGACGGCAACTGTCGAACCGGTAAGCAGCGATCCCCGACAGCAAGTGGCGGCGATGATCTACACATCGGGAACGTCAGGCAGCCCGAAGGGCGTCATGCTCACGCATGCGAACTTCCTCTACATGGCGTCACTTGCGACGACGCTTCGTCGCCTGAGTCCCCAGGACGTCGTCTACGGCATCCTGCCGATGGCTCACGTGGTGGGACTCTCTTCGCAACTGCTGGGATCGGTGTCGTGCGGATGCACGCTGTTGCTGGAAGAACGATTCTCGCCAGAGGTTCTCCACACCGCGATCTGCGCGAAGGGCGTCACAGTCTTTCTTGGGGTGCCTGCCATGTTCGCGCGCCTGTTGGACTGGTGCGCGAAGACAGGCGCGTCGCTCGCCGGGCATCGGCTCAGGGTCATTGGCGCTTCCGGCTCGCCGTTAATGCCGGACCTCAAACACGCCGTGGAATCCGCTTTGGGCATACCGCTGCAGAACGGCTATGGCTTGACGGAGTTGTCGCCGACCGTCGCGCAGACCCCGCTGGACGCGCCGCGCACTGACTGCGCTGCGGGCATGCCGATTCCCGGACTGGAGATTCGCATCGTGGATAACCTTGGCAATGACGTCCAGCCACGCGAAACGGGCGAGCTATGGGTCCGCGGCCCCAACCTCATGAAGGGCTACTACAAGGCGCCGGATCTGACGCGCGCCGCTGTCAATGCGCAAGGCTGGTTCAACACAGGCGACATGGCGCGCCTGGCCGATGATGGCGCGCTGTTCATCGTCGGCAGGACCAAGGAGTTGATTATCCGCTCGGGCTTCAACGTCTATCCGGTGGAAGTCGAACAAGTCCTGAACAGCCATCCGTCCATTGTCCAGTCGGCGGTTGTCGGCCGGCAGGTCGAAGGCAACGAGGAAGTCGTCGCGTTCATCGAGCTGGCTTCCGACATGCCCGTCAGCCGCGATGCGTTGATGAGCTTTCTGCGTGCCCGCCTGTCGCCGTACAAGGTGCCGGCGGAAATCCGCGTCATGCGCCCGCTACCGGCCGCGCCGACGGGAAAACTGCTCAAGGGCGAAATCAAGAAGCTGGCCGCGGTGGCGACGGACGCGCGGCAAGTCACGCTTAGCTAAGTGCGTTCGCTCGCCTCGCATTACATAAAGCAATCATGGAGACATGCAGTGATCAGGAAAACGTGTATCAACGGACTGGGCGTCGCGGTTCTCGGACTCCTTTCGCATCCCCTGCTGGCCGCTGACCAGAACTACCCCACCAAGCCGATCCGCCTGGTCGTCCCGTTCTCCGCGGGGGGCGCGCTCGATACGACGGCAAGAGTGTTGGCGGAGCGCATGTCCTCCCATATGGGCCAGGCGGTCGTGGTGGACAACCGAACCGGCGCCGGCGGCATTATCGGCGTGGACAACGTGGCAAAGGCGGCCCCCGATGGCTATACGCTGTCCATCTCCCAAAGCTCCCAGTTGCTGGTCAATCAGTTCCTCTACAAGAAGCTGCCCTATAACCCGAATCGGGACTTCACGCTTGTGGCCAAGATTGCGGACTCGCCGCTGGTACTGCTGGTAGGCGAAAAGGTCCCGGCCAAGGACGCCAAGGAACTCCGCGCCTACCTGAAGGCCAACCAGGGAAAGCTCTCCTACGGCTCCTGGGGCGTCGGAACCGTCGGCCATCTGAGCGCCAACAAGCTCAATGAAGTCACCGGCGCGCAAATGACGCACGTCTCCTATCGGGGCGAGGTACCAATGGTGCAGGACCTGATCGCCGGCAACGTTCAACTTGCCTTCGCGACGGGATTGCAAGCGAACATGTTCCTGCCGAGCGGAAAGCTGAAAGCCATCGGCGTCACCGGCACGTCCCGCCTGCCGACCTTGCCCAATGTGCCCACTCTCGGGGAGCAAGGCTTCGACAGCGATGTATTCAAGACCGTGGGCTGGTCCGCCATTGCCGCACCTGCCGGCACGCCCAAGCAGGTGATTCAACGCGTGGCGGACGAGGTCAAGCTGGCAACGAATCTCCCCGACGTCAGGAAGCGAATCGGCGATCTCGGCTTTGTCGCCAACTACGCAGGTCCGGAGGAATTTACCGCCATGTATCAGAAACAGCTGCCGATATGGCAATCAGTCGTGAAGGAGTCCGGTGCGTCCCTTGACTGAGTGGCGTTCGCTTTGCGCATCAAAATGCGCCTGGATCATCCGCGATCGCAGAAAGGACTGATGCGCTCTGCCAGAGAGAACTTCATGCGCGTGGCGACGACAACGATGCGTAGCCGCGGCATCCGGGCGATTACCGTCGGAGAGATCACCGGCAAGCTGGGACTCTCGCGGAGTTCGTTCTATCTACGCTTCGACTCCCGGTCGCATCTGATCGAAGAGGTGTTGCTCGCATACTTCGACGGTTTACGATCCGATGCCGCGGCGAGCGTGCTGGGAGTACCGATCGGACTTGCGCGACTGGTGCGGATTCTCGAGTTCTGGATTCGTGACCATGTGGCGCAACGCGGCGGTTGCCTGATCCTGAGCGGCGCCACCGAATGTGCGACATATGGCGCCGATCCCATCCGACAGGCCGTGCACCGCGTCACGACAAACTGGCGGACCTATTTGGCCGAGCAACTCAGGGATTCGGTGGCGACCCGGCAGATTCCGGATACCGTCGATATCGAGCAGTTGACCTTCGAGATCTTCAGCTTCGTGCTCGGCATTCAACACGACTGCGTCTTCCTCGGCGAACCGGTTTCGTTTCGCGGGCGCTTGTTCCAGCGGATTCTGGAACGAAACGGTGTGGTCCTGTGCAAGAAGCTGGCGCTTCGAATCTAAACCGCCATCGGGCATGCCGTGCCGATGCCTTGTGGCAGGTAGTGACAATATCTTGCAATCATGACTGAACTCCTTTGGGTCGAACTCGGCCATCGGCCTGCGCGAGGCTGCATCCCGCAGTTTGACGATCAACAAGGGGAAAAAGGCCCCGTCACCAAGGTGGCGGGGCCTTTGCGTTGCAGGCCGCCGAGGCAGCACAACGAGCATATGATGCATGCACGCGAGCATTCCACAAGACTGCCTGCACCACTGCGCAAGAAAGCCTTTGTCACATACCGTTGGACTGTCTTTAGAACTTGTGGCGAATACCTGCGGCGACACCGAGCATATTGCTTTGGCCGCTGGCTAGCGTGTAGCTATTGCCAAGGGAAAGGCTGTTCGCGTAGCCGATCATCGCAGAATCCAGTCCCAGACCCGCATTCTTTGAATATGCCGTGGTCAGGTAGACATCAGTCCGTTTGGAAAGCGTGTAGTCCGCGATAAACGCAACTTGCCATGGGTTCGGCACCGACTTGCTGGCGAAGAAGCTCTTGACGTTGTCGTAGTTGTACTCAAGCGTCAGGCCGAGCGCCGGCGTCACCTGGTAGTTGGCACCGATCCAGTAGAAGTCGTCGCGCTCGATCAGGCTGCCATTCTGGTCCTTGTTCTGGCCCCAGCGATAGCCGCCCATGATCTTTGCCGGGCCGAACGCATAGTTTGCCGCGACCGTCGCCTTCTTGAAGCTGCCGCTGCCGAGGGCAGCAGCAGTTAACGGGTTGGAAATGGTCGGGTTGAACTGGTCGTAAGCAACGGCCACACCGACAGGGCCGGAAATGTAGGTCAGAGCCGCGCCATAGGCGGTGTCGCGGCGGAACTGGCCCGGTACTTCGCCGTTGCCGCCGAGGAGCGGGCCGTTGGCCACCGTCGTCGGCAACGCCAGGCCGGTACCGAAGGACCAGTGCGCCAGTGCGGACACCGGCCCGAACTGGCCGGAGTATTTGATGGTGTTGTCCTCGCGGAAGTTCGCGCCGGTCAGCATCACGATCGGTTCATATTGCGTGGCAAAGGAGGCCGGCACGAAGTTCGCGATGCTCTCGAACATCGAAGTGTACTGACGGCCGAAGGTCACTTGGCCAAACTGCGTGCTCTGCACGCCTACATAGGCCTGGCGACCGAACAGGCGGCCGCCTTGCTGCGACGTGCCGCTATCCAGGTTAAAGCCGCTTTCCAGAACGAAAACGGATTTCACCCCATTGCCAAGATCCTCCGCGCCGCGCAAGCCCCAACGCGAACCGGACAGGCCGCCGGAGTTCATGCGGTAGACATTGTTGGATGGGCCCGCATTGAACTTGTTGGCTGCGCTGGGAACGGCGCCGACATGGTTGGCGAACTCAACGTTCATATCCGCCACGCCATACAGCGTCACACTGCTCTGTCCGTGTGCGCTGCCGGCGCAGATTGCGCCCGCAGCGATGAGTGCATGATTAAGCTTGCTCAGTTTGCTGAATGATCTCATTGGCTCTTCTCCTCTAGTTCATTTTTGTACACCTGTCACGAACGATGTCATCAGCCACGCGTGTCGTGGCCATGGCAAAGAACATCCCAGGCTTTTTTAACGGCTTCCCCCAACAGCAACTGCACCGACAAACTGCTCGACCTCACCTCTGAAGCTGTTGCAGCAGCTCGCTCGTCTCGCGTTTGAACCGGCCCAAGCCGGATGCTGGTACGAAATCCGCTTTGCACTCGATCACCGCGACCGCGATGACCTTCGTACGCTGCATCGCCCACCTACCTGGTGCTCGCGGGTTCACGCCGCAGCGCCTGGCCGCGTCGTCCGAATAAGCTCCGCATGTTCAAAGAGTTGTCTCCTCGCTTCGAGCTTCTCGGCCAGGAAGTCCGTTCCCTTGAGTTCGATCTTGACGCCGGGCGGGATCATTCCGATCACAGTCGGGGTGCCGCCCCGACCGAGTATCGCGAACGCCTGTTCGGTGGTCTGCTTCAGGCCGATCGCCGCGAAGGCATGATGCACGCCGCCACGGGGCTCTACGCTTCGTTGGCTAACCTCAGGAGGGAGTTTGCTTGCTTCTGGATCATGACGGACTCCTTTATCGAGAAATGCTCGGAGTCCGTTCGATGGTGGAAACTTCAACTTCAGCTTGAGTCCGTCTCTAGAAAATGCTGGTCGCCTCATACAGCATATGCTGTCATTTCCCCCCAAAGGCTTTAGTCTGGCTTACGCAGGAATCCTTGGTTGCCACCGTTACGATTGGGTGCGAAGCCATTGGCTTGAAGCGTTTCTTCCACGGTGTCGTAGAAGACCCCAAGCTTCAAGATCTCTCGCGTCTGCTTCGCTGTCGCTATGGGGCGACCGAATTCGCCGGCGATACGCACCAATTGCTTGATCTGCTCGACGGAGCTCATCTTTCCCGTGCGGGTCTGGTTCCAAAGTACATCCTCGATGCCGCACCGCACGTGCAGGCCCAAGGCCATGCCGATCATATTCACGGGCAGCACATTTAGCACCGAACTCTCCACCGTAATCACGGCTCCGTCCGGCGCAGCACGCAGGAAGTTTGCCAGGTTGTAGATGTTCGCTTGATCCATGCCGCCGCTGATAGCCACCCAGTTCATCACCAGTGGCCCCTTGTAAACGCCGCGGCGAATCATCCGCTCAATTGTTTCAAAGCTATTGATGTTGTAGCACTGAAACTCACTTTGGATTCCAGCGGCTGTCAAACGTCGGATGTGCTCCTCGGCCCAGCTGGGATTCGAGGGCACGATCATGTCCCTGTAGGTGTTGTAGAGGTGCGGGAATCCCCGCGAAACTCCCTTGAAGTCATCCAGCCCAGCATGCTCCGTCACATTCATCTGCGTGGTGTTGACGGTCACCGTCACCTGGTCGGGCTTCGGATCGAGTTCCGCCAGCATATGCCGCGTATCATCGCTAAGCCATTTGGCACCCTGGCCTTCTTCCGGCGCGAAGCTGATAGAGCCCCCCACTTGGATGACCATTTCTGGCACGGCGGCGCGCACCCCGGCGATCAGCTCATTGAACATGGACAAGCGCTTGCTGCCCCTGCCGTCGGGCTCACGCACATGCAGATGCAGCACTCTCGCACCGGCTTCGTAGCAATCCACCGCCTTCTGGATCTGCTCCTCCATGGTGATAGGGATATCTTCCGGGAAGTCTGAGGGAATCCAGCCCGGCGCATAGGGAGCGGCTGTGATGATCAGCGGCTGCTGGTTCTCGGGATACAGGTGGCCGTCAAGGAAGTTCATGATGATGGATCTCCAAGTTGAAATGCGAATACAACGTGTGAATCATCTGTCCTCGCGCCACTTCCCGCTTTACATTGGATGTCTCGAACTTGACTCTTCATGACAACAACGCGGCGCCCTGTCCGGTGAGCCACCGTCAAGGCACATACGCCCGTCAACCTGGAAGACGACGTACGCGAGCAAAAATGGAAGGGAGCCACCTTCCCTCCCCGACACGCCGTGCCCGAAGTACTGTGCGCGCAAGCTTGTCTGCATGATGCTTGCGCTGCAAGCGACCGGCCAATCTTGCGATTACCCACATCCTTCGATCCGGTTTCCGTTAACTTTCCATGACCTTGGACTGAGACTGGACGGAATGCAGAAGAACCGGCTGGTGGACGATGAACCTGGTTGGATGGCGAGGTTGCCGACAGCAACTTCCGGGACTTTCGGCTTCACAAGCGCTTCCGGACCTTGCTTGGCCGACTATGGCGGCGAATGGGTGAAATTATTCCCTTCGCTTGCGAGGATTGGGCCAGCACTAATGCTGAAAAGTGGCACAGGTTCAAGTCAAGGGCTGCATCGTGTCGAATTGCGTGATTCGAAGGGCCGTCCCGTTGAGGCACTACTCGAAATCCGGTATCGTCGGATCAAGGTCTTGCCGCCCATCGGTGAGCAAAGGCGCTATCCCGAGCTGCGACGGAATTGTCGCGATAAGGGTGCGTAGGCGGTCGAAACTTGGCGGGATTGGTCTTGCTCATGCGTCCAGCGCGAAGAATTGCTGAGCGGCGGACGCAGTGCCCCTCTCTGGCGGTGCTGCCATCGATGATCACCGTCACGGGGGCGCCGTTCTGGTCAATCGCCTTGTCGAAGAAGCGCCGTGCGGCGGCGTAGTCCCGGGTGGCACGCAACAGAAAATCAACCGTATCGCCATGCTTGTCCACCGCGCGATAACGATATTCCCTAGCAGGCCGCAAGGCCGCGCACGACACATTTCATTCTTCGACTTTGATCCCTGCGTCGTTGGCGATCGTCGTCCAGACTTGCAGATCGTGCTTGACGACCTCGGCCAACTGCGCGGAGGACTTTACCGGGGGCGGCTCGAAGTTCAGTTTCTTCATCAGGTCCGCGATCTCCGGCAAGGCCTGCACCTTGTTGACCTCATCGGACAGCCGCTTCACGATCGCCGGATTAGTTCCGGCCGGCGCGAACATGCCGAACCATCCCACCGTATTGAACTTGTAGCCCTGTTCCGCCAACGTCTTGACGTTGGGAAGCTGGGGAGACCGCACGTTGCCCACAATGGCAATGCCGCGCACCTTCCCGGAACGCAGGAAAGGAACCGCCACGCTGGGATCGGTCCAGCCGATCTTCAGCACACCCGAGGAAAGCTCGGTGAGTAGTTGACTGGATGTCCGATATGCGACGTGTTCGGTCTTCATGCCGGTCTGATTCTTCAGCCACTCCATCGTCAAATGCGCGGACGACCCGGTGGCCCAGCTGCCATAGCTGTACTTATCCGGATTCGCCTTCACATACTGGATGAGTCCAGGCAAATCGTGCACCGGCAGATCCGGGCTCACTAGCAGCAACACCCCACCCACAGCTGTCTGCGCGATCGGCACGAGGCTCTTTCTCGCCTCCTGGGAAATGGACTTCATGACGGCCGGCGCAACCACCATGTTGCTTGCCGTTGTGTAGAGAATCGTGTAGCCATCCGGTGCCGCCTTGAGGACGGCGTTAGTCCCGATCACCCCGCTGCCGCCCGGCCGGTTCTCCACGACCACAGCCTGCTTCAGCGATTCGGAAAGACGCTGCGCCATGACCCGCGCCAGCGCGTCGGTTCCCGATCCGGGAGACGACGGCACGATCATTTGAATCGGGCGCGCGGGCCAGGCTGCCTGTGCTTGCACCGGACCTGGCGCGCACAAGGCAATGATTGCCTCGGCGCACACCGTGACTGCGACCAGTTTTTTCAGTAATGACATTGTCGTCCCCATGTATTTTAACTATTAGCCAGCCTGCTACTTGTTGTCTGCCTCGCCAACCAACTGTGCGACAAGGAATTTCCACCGGCTCAGGCTATCGAGAGCACGGTCATAGTGGTGTCATTTTTCCGAAGCGCGGATCGGCGACCGCAAGGCGATCACCACCACCGCTACCGTTCGTAAGATCGCGGCGCTCTTCTGCGACACGGCTCGAGGGGAAGACTCAAATCACGAAAATGGACGAGCCGGTGGTCTTTCGAGCCTCCAGGTCCCGATGTGCCTGCACCGCATCCGCCAGGGCATAGCGCTGATTGATCTCGATGCGGATGCGGCCTGCCGCCACATGGCCGAACAGCTCATCGATCAGTTCGGCCTTTTCGGCAGGATCGGCGATATAGTCGGCCAGGCCCGGGCGGGTCAGGTACAGCGAGCCCTTGCGGGCCAGAATTTGCGGATCGAACGGCGGGATCGTGCCGGAAGCGGTGCCCACGCAGACCATTAGGCCCCGGCGCTTGAGGGAGTCCAGCGAGGACATGAAGGTGGCCTTGCCCACGCTGTCGAAGACCACGGACACACCCACTCCGTCCGTCAGCTCCCGCACGCGCTTGGCCACGTCCTCATGGCTGTAGTTGATCGTGTGATCGCAGCCGTGGGCGCGCGCCACTTCGGCCTTGGCATCGGTAGAAACCGTGCCGATCACCGTCAGCCCCAGCAGTTTGGCCCATTGCGAAACGATAAGGCCGACACCACCTGCCGCGGCATGCAGCAGCACGGCGTCGCCCGCCTTGAAGGGGTAGATCCGGCGCACCAGGTAGGCGGCGGACAGGCCCCGCATGGTCATGGCCGCCGCGGCTTCGCAACTGATTGCCTCAGGCAGCTTGATCAGCGGTGCGGCAGAGATCAGCCGCTCAGTGCTGTAGGCGCCCAGCGTGTTGATGAAGCCCGTATAGGTCACACGGTCGCCGACCGCCAGATGGGTTACCCCGGCACCGACGGCCTCGACTACGCCGGCGGCCTCGTTGCCGAGGCCGCTGGGCAGCGGAACCTGATAAGTACCGCCGCGGAAGTAGGTGTCAGCAAAATTCAGACCCACGGCCACGTGGCGGACGCGGACCTCTCCCGGGCCCGGTTCACCAACGCCAACGTCCTCAAAACGAAGGACCTCGGGCCCGCCCGTTTCATAAAATTTAACGACTTTCGCCATGTTGTCTCCTGTTCTGTATCAAATATCACAATTGCCACAGGCGGCTTGAGAATGCCGCCTGTGGCCTCTCCCGGTTGGCAGTAATGCTTAAGCCATCATCTGGCCTGGCGCCACTTCCCGCTTTACCTTGCACGCCCTGAACTTGCCTTTTCATGACAGTCATCCGCTGACGCAGGAGGGCTCTGTCGCTGTAAGCGTTCGGCGGAATGTAGCGGTCTTGAGAGGCGAGTGGAAATATCGCTATCGCGCGGTGGACAAGCATGGCGATACCGTTGATTTTCTGTTGCGTGCCAGGTCCTTCCGGGTGGCATCGAACTGATGCATATGATCGCCAGGGGTCAGCCCACGTAGAAGGCTGGCCAGCGCAGCGCATCCGTTCAGGGTTGCGCGACATCTTCGCGCAACCCCACATCAGCCTTATGAAGGTTTATGCACTGCTCGCCCGCTGAGGTGCTGTCTGTCGGTGCACGGCGCCGCGAGCAGCCCTGCTCTCCTTGGGGCTGCAGCCGAATTGCGCGTGATACCAGCGCGAGAATCCGCTTGGCGCGGAAAAACCAAGTAGGGTCGCCACCTCGGTCAACGGACGATCGCTCTCGATGACATGACGCGTCGCAAGTTCCATGCGGATGTCGTTGACGATCGACGAGAAGCTCTGCCCCTGTTCCGCCAGCCGGCGCTGGACCGTGCGGCACACCACGCCCAGATGCTCGGCAACCTGTTCGATGCTGCAGCGCCCACTGGGCAACAGAAGCAGGATCGTGCGCCGCACGTCCTCAAGCATTGTCGCCTGCTGCGACATGGCAGACGCGTCTATCAACTGCTGTGCATAGCGCACCATGGCCGGATCGGCCGACGGGTTGCGTGCATCGAGATCGGCCTTCGCGCAGATGATGCAGTTGAAGTCGTAGTCGAACTCGACGTGAGGGCCAAAAAACCGTTGGTGCACACTAAGGTCGCGCGGCGCTGGGTGCTCGAAGCATACGCGCCGCGGCTCCCAGTCGGGCTTGAGGAGCTGGCGTATCAACCGCACCATGACCCCTAGCGCCAGTTCAACCCTTTGGCGTGTTGGCTGATGTGCGTTCCCAGCTATTACCGCCTCGCGAATAATGACCACTTCGCCGCATTCCTCGACCGCCAGCGACAGCGCACCATTGAGCATCGCTTGGTAGCGCATCAGCATGCTAAGCGAGTCGCGCAGCGTTGCCTGGTCGCGGATCAGTAATCCTACCGCCCCAAGATTGGACAATAGGCGCGACTCGGCCATGCACAGACCGAAACTCTCGTTGCCTGACATGGTTGCGGACGCCTGGAGCAGGCGTCCGAAACGCTCGACTGGAATCATGAGGTCCGGCTCGCGCAGTACGCTCGGACTTATCCCTGCGTCAAAGAGCATCCGCACCGGATCCAGCCCGGCGGCACGAGCGACCTCGCTGAAATTGGTGAGGGCCGCAGCGCGGACAAGTAACGACATCGGGGGGAGCTGACGTAGAAGATCGACATAGAATGATAAGTGCCTGTCATGTATTGTCAAGCGGGAGAAGCCCGCGACGCCCAAACTCCCCATGATCGAACGGGCTAATCGGCAATGGGAGACAAACGTTCATGATTCAACGCCTCAATGCGGCACCCGCAGTGGTCCGCGCAACCTCTCTGGGCAACTCGATCCGGGTCGAGCCAGTCACTTGCACGATCGGTGCGGAGCTCAGCAACGTCAACCTGGGCGCGGCTGCCGAGGACGACCAACTGATGGCAGAAATCCGGGCCTTGCTCTTAAAGTATCGCGTGCTGTTCTTCCGCGACCAGGACATCACTCGCGCACAGCACGTGGCTTTTGCGCGCCGCTTTGGCGAGCTGGAGGACCATCCAGTCGTGGGCAGCCATCCCGATTACCCCGGACTGGTTCAGATCTACAAAACCCCGGACAGTCCTCCCGAACGCAACGAGAATTCCTGGCATACCGATGCCACCTGGCGCGAAAAGCCTCCGTTAGGCTGCGTGCTGCGCTGTATCGAATGCCCGCCTGTGGGTGGAGACACGATGTGGGTCAACATGGTCGAGGCGTACAACCAGTTGCCCGAGGATATCAAGACGAAGATCGCCCCGTTGCGCGCGCGCCACAGCATCGAGGCGAGCTTCGGCGCCGCGATGCCGATCGAGAAGCGTCTTGCACTGAAGGCTCAGTACCCCGACGCCGAGCACCCGGTTGTGCGCACCCATCCCGAAACCGGAGAGAAAGTGCTATTCGTCAACGGGAGTTTTACGACGCACTTCACCAATTACAATGTGCCGGCCAACGTGCGCTTCGGGCTCGACAAGGCGCCGGGCGCCAGCAATTTGCTTAACTACCTGGTCAGCCAGGCCACTATCCCCGAATACCAGGTGCGTTTTCGATGGAAGAAAAACAGTGTCGCGTTCTGGGACAACCGTTCAACCCAGCACTACGCAGTGATGGATTACCCGCCGTGCCACCGAAAGATGGAGCGCACCGCGATCATCGGTGACGCGCCTTACTGAAAGATCGATATGGCCTCTGCGACACCGACCGTTCTCATCATCCCTGGCCTGCGTGACCATGTGCCGGAACACTGGCAGACCCTGCTGGCGGCGAAGCTGCCTCGCGTAGTCAGCGTCGCCCCGCTTGAGCAAGACAAGCTGAGTTGCGCTGCCCGCGTCGACGCGATCGATCGCGCTCTGGCCACCATCGAGGGGCCGGTGATCATCGTGGCGCACAGCGCAGGCGCGATGATGGTCGCCCATTGGGCGGCGCGAGGCGCCACACGCGGGATCCTCGGCGCACTGCTTGCAGCGCCCGCGGACCTCGAGACGCCCATGCCGGCAGGCTATCCGACAACCGACACACTGAGCGACCACGGATGGCTGCCGATCCCTCGCGGCACATTGCCGTTTCCGAGCATCGTTGCGGCAAGCAGCAACGATGCTCTGACGCCTCTCGATCGCGCCCGTGACCTGGCGCAGGCGTGGGGCAGTCGCTTCGTCGAACTCGGCGAGGTCGGGCATCTGAATCCCGCTTCAGGTTATGGCGAGTGGCCGCAGGCCGAAGCGTTCATTCGCGAACTCTCGTGATCGACACCCGGTCGGGCGCCACCGGCCGGGAGAAACAAAGGGGCCTGGTGCAATTCCAGTCGACAGGCCCCACGGACGACCCGGCTGAGCTGGTATCCGCCAGAAGTCAGCCGGGACGAAAGCCCGCCCCCTCCCCCGATAAGAGGAACTCGCCGGATCGGCAATGCTGCATCCGCTGACCGATGATTGCGCAAAGCTCATCGGTGGTGCCGTGGGCGAGTTCGCTCAAAGTATCTTCTTATTTACTCCGGCTGGTAGTTAATGGACTTCAGCAGCGCGGACTGTTGCTGGTATGCCTGCTTCAGGTCCGCCATCAACTCTTCCGAGGTGGCACCCCCGCCCTGCTCCATGCCCATGTCCTTGACGCGGTTCTGCACTGCGGGTTGCTTGAAATATGCCTGCGTCACCTCGCGGATTTTTTGCTGGACTGCCGGAGCGACATCCGGGCGGGACCACACGGCGAACCAGCCTGCTTCCGCCAGTTGCGGGTAACCGAGCTCCTTGAAAGTAGGCACATCCGGCAATCCGGCAATCCGCGTCGGATAGTTCACCGCAATCGCTTTGATCTTTCCCGCTTTGATCAGCGGCAAAGAGGTAGTCACCCCATCGAACATCAGGGGCACATGGCCGCCCATCAGGTCGTTCAATGCCGGGGGAGAGCCTTTGTAGCCCACATGCCGCATTTGCACATGCGTGAGTTGCCCGAGCAGCATGCCCGAAGTGTGGCCCTTCAATCCCGCAGCGTAAGAAGCGAAAATGAGCCCGTCCTTTCGCGATTTGCCGTAGTCCACCAACTGCTTCAGGTTGGAGACGGGCACATCCTTGTTGGCAACCAGCACTAACCCCGTGCGACTGATCTGGGCCAGAGGCTTCAGGTCCTCAAAGGGTTTGTAATGGACCTTGTAGGCCAACGGAGCTTCGCTCACGACGCCGCCCTGGATGACCAGGAGGGTGTGGCCATCCTTGCCGGTGGACTGCAAATCGCTGATCGCCAGCGCGCCGGCGGCACCGGGCTTGTTTTCTACGATGACCGGCTTGCTCAATTTTTGCTGCAGGCCTTCCGCCAGCAACCGCGCCAACGCGTCGGCACTGCCGCCGGCAGGCCCCGCCACCACCAGACGGATCGGCTTGCTCGGCCAAGCCTCCTGGGCCTGAGCCATGGGCATCCCGCCGGCGACACCAACACCAATCGCCAAGGCGTAACCGCGCCACCAGAAATTATTGGTCTGCTTCTTCATGTCTATCCCTTTTGATTGCTACGCTTTGCGTGTTAGGAAAGGTTTGTCGCCGATGAGCTCGATGCCGCATTCAGCGCGGCGCAGCTCCCCGTGGGCGGCGTTTCATGCCACCGGCCATCGGCGTGAAAGGTGTTTTCATAGTTCTCGCGCTTGCCACTGCGCGAGGCTGACATTCCACATGCGCAGGACCTCCGGCACCCCTGTCTGCTCAAATCTGATTGCTTGCGCCAATGCTATTCCCTTGAAGTGCGCTGCAGCAGTGCTTTGCGATACATTCACCCTTTGTCTATTCTCGGATCGCACCGGGTCAACCTGCTTGGCCGATCACGACAAGTTGTTTGCAATTCGCGAAAACAGAGGGAAAACCCTGCCAAGACATAGTGAGCGCCATAGTCACCAGGCATGGCTCCTTTCAGGTCTGATGCTTACGTGCCGCGCCTGTGACGTCGAGCCATATGCGTACCTGCACCACTTGCTCACCGAGCTGCCGCAGCGTGCGCTGTGCTGATGTCTGCGCCACCGTGCACTTCCCTCATCAGCGTTATCCGGCAACACACCGTGCTGGAACGTTACGGGTAACCACCGACTCCTCGAGATGTGCTGAATCTGGCGCTTATGGTGATCCAGTGCTCCCTGTGTCAGCGGATGACTGTCATAAATGGCCAAGTTCATGGCGTGCAAGGTAAAGCGGGAAGTAGCGCCAGGCTAGATGATCCGCTGCGAGAAGTCCTTATCGAGGATCGTGTCGTCGAACGTGATGCAACCTTGCTCGTGGGCGTCGATCTGTTCACGCACGGGTCGGCAGGTTACCCGCGTTTGTCCGCGCAAGCAGACCCGTGAAGTTGGTTCCGCAATTGTGCGCCGATGCCCGACGAAATCGAGACGACGAGCCACGACGCGGCAGCTGACATCAGCAACCACGGCCTCTCATGCTGAGGTTCATCATGTTAGTGCCCGCCTTCGTTCCGTGTGTTCTGGTCATAGATCGATGATCTCCCGCGCGGTGAATCCGACTAGCGGTGTCAAGGTACAACGCATTCGCCGGCTGGGCCGCAGCGAACATCGGTTTTCCGTGAACACCCGATTCTGATCGAGGGGCAAAACGAGTCAACTTCAACGTCCCCACACAAGTCATTGAGATGCTTGAAATGAGCGTCGAATTCCAAAGCGGGCACAGCGAAACAAAGAAAGCGCCCCGCGATGCTGACGGCCAGCAGGAACCGCTGCCGGCCCTAGCCTAAAGGCCTTGCTTTACACCGGCCACACAACCGCATGCGCCACCATTAGCCATGAGTTTCGAGAATCATTAGAGGAGACAAAATTGAACCTGTATACGAGTAACGCGATGCCGGCTGAGTCGGCTGCGGCTACCACGGGTGCCCGACCCTACGCGTGGGTAGTATTTGCATTGATGTTTTGCCTGTTACTGTCTGACTACATGTCGCGGCAGGCGATCAATGCCTTGTTTCCACTCTTGAAAGTGCAGTGGCAGATTTCCGATACACAACTTGGTTCGATTAGCAGCGTGGTGCCGTTGACGGTAGGCGTGCTGACCCTCCCATTTTCCATAATCGCGGACCGCTGGGGACGTGTCAAAAGCATTGCACTGATGGTTGCGGTGTGGAGTGTTGCCACGCTCGGGTGCGCCATTGCCAGCACCTACCACGAGATGTTCGTCGCGCGCTTGTTCGTTGGTGTCGGCGAGGCTGCCTACGGAAGTGTCGGATTCGCTATGCTCGTGAGTATCTTCCCAAGGCATATGCGGTCTACCATTGCCGGCGGCTTTACGTCTGCCGCTGCTTTTGGTTCCGTGCTCGGTGTTTCGCTTTCCGGCATCATTGCGTCGCACTTTGGCTGGCGCTGGTCCATGGGTCTGATGGCGATCGTTGGCTTTGTGCTGGTGATCATGTACCACTTCGTGGTCACGGAAAAAAAGATCGCAAGTGCGCAACCGGACAATGCCAACGGAACTCTGGCGTACGGGCATGTGAAACTGACACCGCGTGCGTTTTTCTCTGGCCTGTTTCCGTCCCGTTCCGTCTTTTGTGCGTACCTCGGCTGCGCCCTGCAGATCTTCGTTCAGGGCACGCTTTTCGTGTGGCTGCCCAGCTACCTGAATCGCTATTGGGGCATGCCTGTCAGCCAAGCGGCCGTAATGGCGGCCGGCCTTGTCCTTGTCAGCGGCCTTGGCCAACTCATGTGCGGTGTGATGACCGATCGGATCAGCGGGGATTCGTCGCTTAAGAGGTGGAACATGGCCATTGGCTATTGCCTCGTGTTAGGCACTCTGCTGGGGATCGCGTTCCGCTTGCCACAGGGTAATCTGCAACTCGCGCTCCTTGCGCCCGGGGTATTCTTCCTTGCGAGCTCGTTCGGCACATGCAGCGCGATCATTGCTGGGGCCACACCGCCGGCTATTCATGGCTCGGCATTTGCCACACTGACGTTGTTTAACAATATACTAGGCCTCGCAGCAGGCCCCTTTATCACCGGTATGGTGGCGGACGCGGTTGGTCTTCAAGTCGCCTTGCGCTGGCTACCGCTCGCGGCAGTTCTGCCCTTCACCGTGTTCCTCATTGGCAGATGGTGTTCTGTCGCCGAAGCGCGACGCTGCTGAGCGCGCTGCCGGTGTGGCGACCCTCATGAATGTCCATGTAGCGGGCCTCCTGCCGCGGTTGTACTCTCCGCGGCGCGGCCGCTCAATTGCTGTCGGCATTCAATCCATCGTCCCCACGCCCCGCCATTGCGGGGACGATGCAGGATCCCGTCGATCGATTCAAGGTGGGTGAACGGGACGCTTACGAGTCTAGGATGCACGGCCTTTGAATGCCTCAGTTCCGAGTTGCACAAATGCTCGTACCGCTGGAGATATTTCCCGACGCCTATGCGCTAGCGCCAGGTGCACTGAGAGTTTAAAGTCGGCGATCTGTGTGTAGAAGATACCTGGCTGGGAGAAGTTCTGCATTGACTCTGGCACGATGGCCACTCCGTATCCCGCAGACGCGAGGCAAATTGCGGAGATGAAATCCTGGACGCGATACTCCAGATGCGGCGTGAACCCTCCGGCTTTACCCAGGGCGGATAACGCAGACCCGAATCCTTCCTCGTCTGCAAACTGAGGGACGATGAACGATTGATCGGCTAGCGCACGCGCTGGAACTGTCCCTCGCCTTGCAAGGGGATGGCTTCCTGTCATTGCAACCAGTAGACGTTCAGTCTGTACGACCTTCGCGATTACGCCAGCCGGATAGAGCCGTCTGGGCCTGACAATTCCCACATCAATCTGGCCATCGCTGAGCGCTTCGAGCTGCCTTGGAGTTTCCATTGGCACGACTTCGATCCGGACCATCTCATGTGATTTCCGAAACTCGCCCAGCATCATGGACAAAAGGCCGCTGCTTGCGCCAGATGCCACATAGCCGACACGGATGACGCCAGCCAGCCCTCGGGCAGCCAAGCGTCCCACCTGGTCGGCTCGCTCAATGTGCCGCAACGCAGCGACAGCCTCGGCATGGAACAGGTGCCCCGCGTCGGTAAGTGACACCGGCTTCCTTTTGTTGCGGTTCAAGAGCGTGACTCCCAAATCTTGCTCAAGGCGTTGGATCTGGGTGCTGAGCCCTGATTGTGCGACACCTAAGCGATCTGCCGCCTTCGCAAAGTGAAGTTCTTCCGCCACGGCGAGGAAGCACTGCAACTGGCGAACGTCAATCATCGTTTTAATCTCAATTTCGGAACAAAGATTACTGTTTTCTATCTGGATCATATCAAAGAATCCAGATGAAATAGCGCCATACAACATCCCGGAGAGCTATCGATGAATGCCCCGCTTCCTGCGGCAGTGCTTGCCAGCAATGACGAGTCCCGTTTCCAATTGTCTGCCCACCCAGATCACCATCGGATCCTGCATGTGACCGTTGAGCGCGATGCCCTTCTTGGGTTCCTGCATGACGTACGCAGGGTCGATGTTCAGAACCTCGAGTATGTTCCCTTCATGCGCTACGATCTCGCGGATGTACTCGCGAAGCATGTCGGCGAGGACTTCGCTACAACCATCAACGGCATTGTGAAGGATCGGCGGCACGGTGGCTTTACGGTAGGCCTCCAGGGACTGACGACGGACGCCGACGATTTCGTTCGCTTCGGCACCGCCATTGGGCACCTCTTGGGCCCCAGCAACCACGATGCAATGTCGGGCACTTACTATGCTCGCTTCGTGGTCAAGCACACGGACGATAGCGACTCCTATTTGCGCCAAGCCTATCGACTCTTCACGATGCACACCGACGGCACCTTCGTTACCGAAGCGACGGACTGGCTGTTGATGATGAAGTTTGCCGAACAGAATGCAATTGGCGGCGAGTCCCGATTCTTGCATCTGGACGATTGGGAGGGGCGTGACCGGTTTGTCAGTCACCGTCTCGGGACGCAGCCTTTCCTCTACAAGGCGCCGGGGTCCAAGAATGTCAGCGATGATGTCGAGCGCCCGCTCTTCTTCCAGAATGCGTTTGGGTTGTCGATGTCCTTCATCGATCAGTTCGTACAGCCTCGCAATCGCGAGGAGGCTGCATTCCTCAACGACCTGTCGACTTCCATGGAGGCGTCGCCGGGAACAAAGGAAGTGTCGCTGCCCGTCGGCGATCTGGTTGTCCTGAACAACTATTTCTACCTCCATGGACGCGCGCCGTTCGAGAAAAATGTGGCGCTGTTCCGTGAGTTGATGCGCCAGCGAGGCACGTTCGCCTGATTATCGATGTGATCCGGCGTGGCTGATAGTGACAACGGTTGGGCCTGATAGACGTTCCAAATCAAGATGACATCTCAAACAGAAGTTGCGGAAATCCAGGCCGTTCCGAGCGCCGGAATGCCCGCCAAGCCTGCCTATGGCGCCAACCGTCGGATTCACCGACGACTGCGCCCGATCCTCTCGCTTGCCGATTTTGAATTCGCGGCAAAGAGGGGGCTTCCGCGCCCGATCTTTGGCTATATTGCCGGCGCCGCGGAGGATGGAAAGTCGCTCGCCGCAAACAGGACGGCGTTCGACGAGGTCAAGTTTCGTCCCAAAGTCCTTGTCGACGTGTCGGGAAGGTCGCAAGCGACTGAGATCTTTGGGCAACGCTACGCTTCTCCCTTTGGCGTGGCGCCCGTTGGAATCAGTGCGATTGCCGCTTACCGCGGCGATGTGGTCCTCGCGCGAACGGCGCGGGAAGAGCAGATACCTGCAATCATGAGCGGCACGTCCTTGATTCCGATGGAAGCCGTTCACGCGGCCGCACCAGGCACGTGGTTTCAGGCATACCTGCCAGGTGACGCCACACGCAGGGACGCCCTGATTGAGCGGATTGAAGCGGCCGGGTTCGCTACACTCGTCCTTACGGTTGATATTCCCGTCTGGGCCAACCGGGAGAATAACGTCCGTACCGGCTTCTCCTTGCCTTTGCGACCATCTGTCCGTTTGGCATTCGATGGCATATCTCGGCCGCGCTGGCTGGCCGGGACGTTCGCCAGAACGCTCATTTCCAGTGGGATGCCGCATTTTGAGAATTCTTTTGCGTCTCGCGGCGCACCGATCTTGTCGGCCTCCGCTATTCGCGATACGACGGGGCGCGATCACCTGAGCTGGACGGATATCGAGCGAATCCGGCAAAGATGGCGCGGCAACTTGGTCATAAAAGGCATTTTGCATACATCCGACGCCGAACGCGCCGTCGCTTTGGGCGCGGACGGCATCATTGTCTCGAATCACGGTGGGCGCCAATTGGACGGTGCCGTGGAACCGCTTGCTGTTTTGCCGGAGATTTGTGAGGCTGTCGCACACAAGACAACCGTCATGATGGACAGCGGTGTGCGGCGAGGCGGTGATGTTCTGAAAGCGCTGGCACTAGGAGCCCGCTTCGTCTTCCTGGGGCGACCTTTTATTTACGCTGCGGCCATTGGGGGAGCCGAGGGCGTTCGCCACGCCATAACCCTCTTGCGCGATGAAGTCGATCGAAACATGGCCATGCTTGGCGCGAAAACCATCGCGGACGTGAACAACACCGTCATCGTCTAGGGCAACAGAACCGGCCGAATTGCGTCTGGGTAAGCCAACTCGCTCCAATGCGCAGGTGTGTGCGACGTTCCGACCGACCTTGCTGCCTATCGGAAGCGGGGAAGCTTAGCGATCGATTCAGGTCCGCCAGGTAATTCTCGTAGCTGTAGTTCCGTTGTGAATTCTGGTATCCAGGGTGGGAATGGGCATTCACCAGGGTCGGCATCACCGTCTTTCCTGAGAGGTCGACGCGTGCCGCGCCTTTTGGCAGCGTCATATCGCCCTTGTGGCCGACCCTGGTGATTTTCTCCCCCCTCCACGAGAAATGCCGATTTGACGATGGCGGCTCGACCGTCTCCCGGGATCAGCGTGGCGCCCTCGTATGTTCATTGCTTGGGCGCCTTGGTCCGCAAGCTTAATCTGCAAAGCAGAATGTCCCGGCAGGATCAGTCAGTGTAGGTCGCTTCCCGGCCAATTAAAGTCACCCGATGCGCCCCATTGCAGCATGATCGCAACTCGAGCAACAGCAGACCGGGGCAATCCGGCCCCGCCCCGAAGTCATCAGAACTTTTACTTGACCCCACCGGAGATTGCGCGGCCGACACCCGGATAGAACAACGAGGTAATGTTCGAAAAGTTCGAGCGTGAGTACAGTTTTACCTGCATCGCTGTCCTGCTCTGGCCGCAAGTCATCAAATTCACAGTCACTCGATACAGCTACGGCTCCGTCCTTCAGCGGTTCATCTCGGCATTGATTTTCAAGTCCCACCGGGCCATCGGCTTTCGAAGTGGGAGAACCCAACGCTACTATTTGGGATGATGGTTTGGACCGGAACAGTTCGCAACCCATTGTGAAGTCAACAAGTGTGGCAGCACGCTGAGCAGTGGATCGTGGTAAATCGGCACCGAGGCCAGCGGGTCTGCCGCGACTCACTGAGAACAAGCACTTGAAAAAACCCGCTCGCGAGTCGCCGCGGTGCATCCCGCTACCGCAGATTCTGTGTTTCCGGCAATGCAGTACGCAATTCGATGTGGATAGCGGCGGCAAAATCAGCGAATTCCACGGCCGGCTTCCTCTTATGCTGCATAGCATGAGCACGACCGATGCATCCTTGCGCGACGCAGCCACCATGGCGAACGACCACGCTAACCCTCGCCTGGAGGCAGCGCTCACGTATATTCACCGGCACTTGGGCGAGCCCCTTCCGCTGCCGCTGCTTGCAAGCCTTGCCCAACTGAGCGTTGGGCGTTTCGTGACTGTCTTCCGGCTTACAGTTGGCATGACCCCGCATCGCTACATCAGCTTGAAACGAATCCATCGCGCGCAGTGGCTGCTCGGGCAGGGCCACTCCCCGGCACTGACCGCCCACGAGTGTGGCTTCTATGACCAGAGCCACCTGACGCGCTGTCTGAAGAGCGTTTGCGGCATGACGCCACGGCAGTTCCAGACGGCGAGCGCTCCGCTCCCCGCCAATGCCGGCTGCAGCCTGCCCATGCCCCTGGCTCAGGTGGTCGATGGGAACAGCCGTTCTATCGGATAGTGCGTCTTTATGAAAGGCGACTTGATCACGATAAAACTGAAGTACTTCTCGATGCCGATATCGCGCTCCAGCAGGCTTTCCATCAGTTCCTGGTAGTGGTTCACGCCACGAGTTATGAACTTGAGCAAGTAGTCATAGCCGCCGCTGACAAGGTGGCATTCGATGATCTCGTCCACCGCGCACACCGCCTTCTCGAAGCGCGCAAAGTCCTCGCGATGGTGGTCCTCCAGCGTAATCTCCGTGAATACCGTGAGGATATCGCCCAGTTTGTCCATCCGGATCTGGGCGCTGTACCCGCCGATATAGCCGGCCTGCTCCAGCCGCTTGACGCGGATCAGGCACGGGCTGGCAGACAGACCCACCGCATCGGCGAGGTCTACGTTGGTCATGCGTCCGTTCTTTTGCAGTTGAGCGAGGATGCGTAGATCGAGTCGGTCAAGTTTGATGGGGGCGTACATGGGCTTTCAAGGCTGGAATGACTGAATCACATTGTCCCCGCATGGGTCGGCGAGAGCAATCCGGGTGTCGAAAATGTAGGCGCCGCATCGCCTTTCAGTACCCTTTCGCACGGTCCACCAGCCCGATTAGTGGCTCGCCCCGTTGCAGGCGGCGCAAATTGTCGAGTACGACCCTCGCCGCCGTACCTGGCTGCGTCATGCTTGCAATATGGGGCGTGAGCCAGACTTTAGGGTGGCGCCACAGCGGGTGGCCGGCAGGCAGCGGCTCGGGGTGCGTGACGTCGAGAATGGCATCGCCGATCTGCCCCGCATCCAGCGCGGCCAGCAGGTCGGCATCGTCCAGGTGCTGCCCGCGCCCGACATGCACCAGCCCTGCCCCATGTGGCAAGGCGTCAAACACGCGAGCGCTCAATACGCCACGTGTTTCGTCGGTCAGCGGCAGCAGGCAAACCAGGATATCGGTGCGCGCGAGGAACGCATCCAGGGTCTGCGGGCCGGCATAGCACTGCACCCCTTCCAGACTGCGCGGCGACCTTGCCCAGCCGGCGCAATCGAAGCCGAACAGCCGCAGCCGCTCCAGCACCGCCTGGCCCAGCGAGCCGAGGCCGAGCACGCCCACGCGGCGCTCGATTGCCGGACGCACCTGCAGGGGCTGCCACGCTTCCTGCGCCTGCTGCCGCCGGTACGCCGGCATGTCGCGATGCAGGGCAAGCACCGAGAACACGACGTACTCGACCATCCCGTCGACGATGCCGGGCTCGATCATCCGCACCAGCGGTACGTGCGCAGGCAGCGCATCCAGGTCGAACTGGTCGATGCCGGCCCCCGTCGAAAACAGTACCTGCAGGTTCGGGAACCGATCTGCAATGCGGTCCGGCGCCTCCCAGGCTGCCAGGTATCGGACCTTCTCGACATCGCCGATATCAGGCCAGATGCGGAAATCGATGCCAGGCGCCTCGCGCGCAAAGACCCGGGCCCAGTCCCGGCCGCGCGCGGGATCCGCTTTGTACAGAAATGTCGTGTCTTGATGCATCATCTTTATCCGAGGGCCTTGTCGGCCAGTGCAAAGTGAAGAAATGGTGCCGTTGGCGAAGCCGGGGAGCCGCGGGCCAGCACAGTCGCGTCGGCGACGTGCGCCAGGCCCAGGCAGCCCAGCCAGTCCTCGAATTCGCCATCGGCATGGACGTCCAGGCGCAGCACCCGTCCGGTCACCAGGCCGGCCAGGTGCGCGATCATGGCCTTGGCCGACATCGCACAGGGTGCGACCACGGGGCCAACCATCGCGCCGCGGCCGAAGCGCCGAATGATCGCGAAGCCGCGGGGCCCGTCGGGGTGATCGAGCACCACCGTGCCGATCGACTGGCGCAGCCAGGCCTGGATCAGCGACGGGCGTGCAACACCGCGGGCCCCCTCCTCCATCCCGACCAGCAGTTGCAGGTCATTGCGTCCGCCAGGCCGCAGGCGGCAGCCTTCAGGCAGCGCCATCAACGGCGCCGGCAACGCTTTACCCTCGTATTGATGCACCTCACCGATGCGCTCGAACCCCCTGCGCGCATAGAAGCGATGCAGCTTCCCGGGGGCGTGAAGCAGCACGGTGCGGTCTTCCAGGCCGGCACACAGCGCCTCCAGCAACATGCTGCCAATCCCTCGTTCGCGGAAAGCCGGGGCTACGATAAGCAGCCCGACCGACGCGTCGCGCTCGTCCCATAGCCAGCGCATGCCGACACCGACAACCGCCCCGCCGACTTCGGCGACGCGGCCCTCGCCCATCTGGAACAGCCGCTTCCAGTCGCTGGGGCGATGCGGCCAGCGTACATCTTCGGAAAGCGAAAGCGCGACTGGCAGATCGGACTGTGCCATCACGCGGATGGCGGGCGGTCCATCGCTTGCATGGAGTGGTAGCTGCGCGAAGTTCATTGCAGTAAGGGCCAGCGTCGGACGAAAACAGAGAGCCATGATGATGCGATGAACAGGCAAGGCCCGGATAGGAAAAATTTGCTGCGTCCGACGACGCACCGACGCTGTGCCAGGCCTAGGGTAATCCCGAGGATTGTTGCAGTGCACATGCACGCACTCAGTGCACATGGCAGGCAATGCCAAACCGCCCACGCGAAACCGCAGGTTTTACCGCCACGGCTTGCAATACCCCACAAAACCATCGGTCGCACATGCTTCAATGGCAGGGAGATGACACGCTGCGCGCCCGTGCTGCCACAGCAAGAGACTGCCCCGCGCCGCATGGTCATGAATTTCCACTTTCGCGATCCCCGAACTCCGGTCCCCATCAGGAACTATTGCAATGTCAGAGAAGAAGCTGCTCGACGGCCTCATCGGCCCTGCCGAATCCACCCGGATCATGAGCGCCCTGCACCATGGCGCCAGCAGGTGCGACGTCCTGAGGATCCTGGCTGCCGCCGGCATGCAGCTAGACCTTGCCGGCAGCCTAGCTGGCGCGGCCGTGTCGGCGCATGCGCAAACACGCCGAGGCGGTCGCATCCGCTTAGGCAGCGATAATGCGTCACCCGCGCGATCGACTTCCGCACGGTGCTGCCGAGCGCCAGTGCCGACGCGCCGCTCACGCAGTTCTTCAAGTCCGACGCGGCGTGGAACGAGTCGCGCTACAAGGACCCCAAGTTCGATGCGCTGCTGCTTGCCTCGCGCGCTAAAAATCGGCTACTCGTTCGCCGAGCATCTCTGGCTGCCGGCCTGAACCGAACTAGAAAGGAGACACCGTGAACCCCTTCATCTTGCGTCTGCTGGCGCGTCGCGTCGGACTGGCGCTGATCTCATTGCTGGCCGTCTCGGCCATCGTCTTCGCCATCACCGCGGTATTACCCGGCGATGCCGCGCAGGAACAGCTCGGCCAGGACGCCACACCCGAAGCCCTGGCCGCGCTGCGTACCCAGATGGGCCTCGATGTCCCCGCGCCGGTGCGCTATGCGCACTGGCTGGGCGGCATGGTGACCGGCAATGCCGGCGAGTCGCTGGTGACCCGCATGCCAGTGTCGGAGGCCATCGGCAGCCGGCTGCCCCAATCGCTGCTGTTGGCCGGCCTGACTGCGCTGATCTCGGTGCCGGTAGCACTCGGCCTCGGCATCTTGGCGGCGGTCTACCGCGGGACCTGGTTTGACCGCAGCGTCAGCCTGGGCGCGGTGGCGGTGGTCTCCGTGCCGGAGTTCCTGATCGCCACGCTGGCGGTCTTGCTGTTCGCGGTACAACTGCGCTGGCTGCCCGCGCTCGCCTATATCGGCAACGACGATTCGTGGGACAAGATCCTGCGTTCGCTGGCCATGCCCGTGCTGAGCCTGTGCTGCGTGATTGTCGCGCAGATGCTGCGCATGACCCGCGCCGCGGTGATCGACCAGCTCAACGCGCCTTATATCGAGATGGTGCGGCTCAAGGGCGCCACCTCCACCCGCATGGTGCTGTTCCACGCCCTGCCCAACGCCATCGGCCCGATCGCCAATGCCGTCGCGCTGAGCCTGTCTTACCTGCTTGGTGGCGTCATCATCATCGAAACCATCTTCAACTACCCGGGGATCGCCAAGCTGATGGTGGACAGTGTCGCCCAGCGCGACATGCCCGTGGTGCAGGTGTGCGCCATGATCTTCTGTGCTGCGTACCTCACTCTCGTCACGCTTGCCGATGTGTGCGGCATCGTCGCCAATCCGCGTCTGCGCCACCGCTGATGCCTTGAATGCCATGCAGGAGCCGCAATTCATGTCCACTACCTCCAACACGCAAGCCACCGCCGCCGTGAGCGCCCCCGAACCAGGCTGTCGCCGCCCGCGCCTGCCCCGCCTGGGCATCACCGGCTGGATCGGCTGCCTGATCCTCATCGGTTGGCTGCTCGCCGCCATTCTCGGCCCGATCCTGATCAACCATGACAGCACGCCCACGGGCGAGATCCAGGTCTTCGGCTCGATCAGCGCCCAGCACTGGCTTGGCACCGACTACCTGGGACGCGACATGCTGACGCGCGTGATCGTGGGCGCGCGCTATACCGTCTGCGTGGCGCTGGTCTCGACCCTGTGCGCCAGCGGCATCGGCATCACGCTGGCATTGCTCGCCACCGTCAGCGGCCGCTGGATCGATGCCGGCCTGAGCCGCGGCCTCGATACGCTCACGGCGATCCCCAGCAAGATGTTCGCGCTGATCATGGTCGCGGCCTTCGGCTCGTCGGTGTGGATGCTCGCCGTCACGGCGGCGATCATCTACGTCCCGGGTGCGTATCGCATCGCGCGCTCGCTGGCGGTCAACATCAATGCGATGGACTACGTGACGGTTGCCCGCACCCGCGGCGAAGGCACCGCCTACATCATGCGCCAGGAGATCCTGCCGAACATCCTCGGGCCCATGCTGACCGACCTGGGGCTGCGCTTCGTCTACGTCGTGCTGCTGCTCGCCAGCCTCAGCTTCCTGGGCCTGGGCATCCAGCCGCCCGATGCCGACTGGGGTTCGCTGGTGCGCGAGAACATCGGCGCGCTATCCGACGGCAGCATGGCCGTGGTGGCGCCGGCGCTGGCCATCGCCAGCCTGACCCTCGCCGTCAACCTCGTCATCGACAATCTGCCGGGTCGCTCGGCACGTACCGGAGTCAAATAATGGGCACGTCCGTAAAGGTCAGCAATCTGCGCATCACCGCAGGCCAGGCGACGTTGGTGGATGGTGTGGACTTCGAGATCGAACCCGGCAAGGTGCTGGCACTGATCGGCGAGTCCGGCTCGGGCAAGACCACCACCGCGCTGGCGCTGATGGGCTTTGCACGCCACGGCTGTGAGATCTCGGGCAGCATCCGCGTCGGCGCTACCGACGTGCTGCACCTGTCGCCAGGCGACCAGCGCCGGCTGCGCGGGCGCGAGATCACCTATATCGCACAGAGCGCGGCGGCCTCGTTCAACCCGTCGCGCACCATCATGGACCAGGTGGTCGAACCGGCGCTGATCCACCGGCTTATGGATCGCAAAGCCGCCGAGAAGAAGGCGGTCGCGCTGTTCCGCGAACTGGCGCTGCCCGATCCCGAGTCCATTGGCGAGCGCTATCCCCATCAGGTCTCCGGGGGCCAGTTGCAGCGCCTGATGGCGGCAATGGCCCTGATCACCGATCCCGACCTGGTGATCCTGGACGAGCCGACCACGGCGCTGGACGTCACCACGCAGGTCGAAGTGCTGCGCGTGTTCCGCCGCGCGGTGCAGGAGCGCCGCACCACCGCGGTCTATGTCAGCCACGACCTGGCCGTGGTGGCGCAGGTCGCGGATCATATCCTGGTGCTGCGCGACGGCAAGATGCGCGAGCTGGGCGAGACCGACCAGATCCTGTACCAGCCGGCCGACGACTACACGCGCTGCCTGCTGGCGGCTGCCCGGCCGACGGAACGTCCGGGCGCACCGGTAGACCCGGACAAGAGCCCCCTGCTGCTCGAGGTCCGCGATCTGTCCGCCGGCTATGGCGTCATCGATGCGCATGGCCAGCCGGCCTCGAAGATCCTGGAAGGTGTGGACCTGAAGCTGTACCGGGGCCAGGCGATCGGCGTCATCGGCGAATCGGGTTCGGGCAAGACCACGCTGGCGCGCGCGATCGCCGGGCTGGTGGCGCCCTGCCGCGGCAGCATCGCGTTCGACGGCCGCCCACTGAAACCGACGGTGGCCAAACGCAGCCACGACGAGCTGCGGCGCATCCAGATCGTGTTCCAGATGGCCGATACCGCGCTCAATCCTGCACGCACCGTGGAGGAGATCCTGGCGCGGCCGCTGCAGTTCTTCCATGGCCTGCGCGGCGAAGCGAAACGGGCACGGATTCGCCAGTTGCTCGATCTGGTGCGGCTGCCGGCCGGCGTGGCGCAGCGCACGCCTGGCGGCCTATCCGGCGGGCAGAAGCAGCGCGTGAACCTGGCCCGGGCGCTGGCGGCCGAGCCGGAGCTGATCCTGTGCGACGAGATCACCTCGGCGCTAGATACCGTGGTCGGCGCGGCCATCCTGGACCTGATGGCAGAGCTGCGCAAGGAGCTCGGCGTCTCGTACCTCTTCATCAGCCACGACCTGCACACCGTGCGCTCAATCTGCGACGAGATCGTGGTGATGCAGCATGGCCGCAAGCTGACCCAGGTCGCGCACGCGGACTACGACCGCGGGCCGCACCACCCCTACTACGCGCTGCTGGCGCGCTCGGTGCCCGAGTTGCGCCGCGGCTGGATCGATGAAGTCGATCTGCATACCGAGGGCGCGGTGCGCGCCGTTGCCACCGCCTGATCCCATTCTTAAGGAGAGTTTGTCCATGCCTTTGTCCCTCCAGAACCAGACCTTGCTTCCCGGCCGCAACTTTATCGGCGGCGAATGGTGTGGCGCCGCCGACGACCGCACCTTGTCCGTGGCGGACCCCGCCACCAACGAAGTCTTTGCCCTTGTGCCGGACAGCGGCGCGGCCGACGCACTCCGCGCCGTCGATGTCGCGCACGCGGCCTTTCCGGGCTGGCGCAAGACCCCTGCCAAGCAACGCGCGCAGATCATCAAGCGCTGGAACGACCTGATCGTCAGCCACATGGAAGACCTTGGTCGCCTGATCTCGCGCGAGCAGGGCAAGCCATTGGCCGAAGGCAAAGGCGAGGTGCTCTATGCCGCGAGCTATGTCGAATGGTTTGCCGAAGAAGCCACGCGCGCCGATGGCGACGTGATCGCCGCGCCTGTTCCCGGCCGGCGCATGCTGGCACTGCGCGAGCCCGTTGGCGTCATCGCCGCGATCACGCCGTGGAACTTCCCCGCCGCGATGATCGCGCGCAAGATCGCGCCAGCGCTAGCCGCTGGCTGCACGGTGGTGTGCAAGCCCGCCGAGGATACGCCGCTGACCTCACTCGCGCTAGTGAGGCTCGCCGAACAGGCGGGCGTGCCGCCCGGCGTTCTGAATATCGTCATCACCTCTCGCGAACGGGCGGCCGAAGTCGTCGACGTATGGCTGGACGATGCCCGGGTGCGCAAGATCACCTTTACCGGCTCGACGCCAGTGGGCAAGCACCTGGCGCGCCGCTCCGCCGATACGCTGAAAAAGCTGTCTCTGGAACTGGGCGGCAATGCACCGTTTATCGTTTTCGACGACGCCGATCTCGATGCCGCCGTCGATGGTTTGATGGCCGCCAAATTCCGCAACGGTGGACAGACTTGCGTGTGCCCGAACCGCATTTACGTCCAGGACAAGGTGCATGACGCCTTTGTCGAAAAACTTGCCGCGCGCGTCGGCGCACTGGTCGTCGCCCCTGCCACGAACCCGGCCGCGCAGATCGGCCCGATGATCAACGCGCGGGCGGTCGACAAGATTGAACGCCATGTCAAGAACGCGATCAGCCGCGGTGCCCGCGTGGTCGTCGGCGGCGAACGCATCTGCAACGAGCAGTGTCCGGGGCCGAACTACTATGCGCCCACGGTGCTGGTCAATGTGGATGCGTCGATGGACTGCTCCTGCGAGGAGACCTTCGGCCCAGTGGCGCCGGTTACGCGCTTCAGTAGCGAGGCGGATGTGGTCGCGGCGGCTAACGCCACACCGTTCGGGCTGGCGGCGTATTTCTACTCGAATGATGTGCGGCGGATCTGGCGCCTTGCCGACGCGCTTGAGTCGGGCATTGTCGGTATCAACGAGGGTGCGCTAGCCGCGGAAGCGGCGCCCTTCGGCGGCGTGAAGGACTCCGGCTACGGCCGCGAAGGGTCGCGCCATGGCCTCGAAGAGTATATGCATATCAAGTACGTCTGCCAGGGGCTGCTGGACTGATAACGCTCCTCTTCCTCTGGAGCGGCCGGCGCAAGCCGGCCGGTTTGCATTTCGCGGCTTGCCGGCAAAGGCCTCATCCATCCCATCGAAGGAACTGCTGTTCCTCCCGCCACAAAGATGTTCGGCTTCCTGCATGCGGGCATCCAGCCTGACCTGGTCACGGCGGCGAAGAGCCTGGCCGGCGGCATGCCGCTGTCCGGCGTGGTCGGGCGCCGAGATCATGGCCCTGCCCGCGCCTGGCGGCCTGGGCGGTACATATGGGGGCAATCCGCTGGCCTGCGCCGCCGCGCTGGCGGTTCTCGACCTGTTCGAGGAAGATTGCGCGCGGCGATTGCCCTGACCGGCAACCAGGCCCGCGTTCACCGGGACCGGCGAACCGGCCCCCGGCTACTTGAAGTGGGCCGGGAGACTTTGGGCAAGTATGGCCGGCCTGACCGCCAGGGCGCAGGAGCGAACGCTTGCGAAGAAGGGCACAGCCCTGTCCCATCAGGCCTCGAGCCAGACATGCTCCGCAAACGAATAGCCCATCAGCCCACCCAGCGGGATCGGTGACAAGCCCTTGAGCTTCGATGAATGTCCGTCGATGCTGGCCAAGAACAGCGGGATACCGATGCCGGCGTCCTCGTGGATCATGGACTGCATGTCGGCATACATTTGGCTGCGTTTGGCGGTATCGGTTTCGGCCCGCGCCGCCAGCAGCAGCTGGTCGAACTTGGGGTCTTTCCAGCGTGACTCGTTCCAGGGCGCATCGGACTTAAAGAACTGCGTGAGGATGGTGTCGGCGCTGGGGCGCGGGTTGACGTTGCCGAAGCCAACGGGACTGTTGAGCCAGTGGTTCGACCAGTAGCCGTCGGCAGGCATGCGCTTGATGTCAAGGACCAGGCCCACACGTTGCGCAGTCTGCTGCAGCACGGTCGCCATCTCGACCGAATACAGGGCAGCAGGCGAGGTTACCACCGGCACCTTGCCTGTCACGCCGGACTTGCCCAAATGGTACTTAGCTTTGTCGAGGTCGAAGGCGCGCTGAGGCAGGCCCTTGAAATAGAAGCGGTTGGTGGGGTCGATCGGCTGGTCGTTGCCGAGCACCGCATAGTCAAGCGCGATAGCCTTCTTCATCTGCGCGCGGTCCTGCAGGTACTTCATCCCCATCACAAAGTCCGGGTTCATGCCAGGACCCGCGTCCTTGCGCAGGATCAGGTCTGTGTACTGCCCCGATTGCGTGACGAGGACGCCGAAGCCCGGCGTACCCTTGACGCGGGCCACGGAGCGCGGGTTGACAGAGGCCACCAGGTCCATGCCGCCGGACAGCAGCGCGTTGACGCGCGCGCTCTCGTCGCCGATACCGACGAACTCGATCTCGTCCAGGTAGGGCCTTCCCTGCCTCCAGTATGCATCGTTGCGCACCACCACCGTGCGCACGCCCGGCCTGAACTCCTTGATCTTGTAGGGCCCC
Source organism: Cupriavidus sp. 8B (assembly GCF_054589115.1). Classification (NCBI taxonomy): domain Bacteria; kingdom Pseudomonadati; phylum Pseudomonadota; class Betaproteobacteria; order Burkholderiales; family Burkholderiaceae; genus Cupriavidus; species Cupriavidus sp. 8B. Next base: position 56,437 of record NZ_BAAILO010000288.1, read on the forward strand.
GTACCGATGCCCGCGTTGAAGTCGGTGGTGCCGTCCTTGACGATGAGAAAGTGAAAGGTGCCCAGGATCACCGGCAGGTCGGCATTGGGGCTGGTAAGCACCACCGTGACCTCGTTAGGACCGGTGCCTTTCACGCTCTCGATCTGCTCCGCCAGCACCTTGGCCTTGGAAGCGGTGGCGGGGTCCTTGTGGCGCATGATCGAGTACACCACGTCGACCGGAGACAACGCCTTGCCGTCGTGAAAGGCGACACCTTTGCGCAGCGTGAAGATCCAGGTCTTGGCATCGGTGGTGTTGAACGATTCGGCCAACGCCGGCCGCGGCGTCAGGCTGCCATCGAGCGAGGTCAGGCCGTTGTAGACCATGCTGCAGCGCACGTAGTCGTTCTGGTTCGATTGCTTGGCCGGATCGAGCGTATCGGAGGCAGCTGCCGTGGCGGCCGCCACGCGGATGCGTCCGCCACGCTTCGGCGTCTGCGCATGGGCCTTGACGGACAGGCCGGCGAGGCTGCCGGCCAGCGTGGCTTGCATGCCGCCCGCCAGCAACATCGCCAGCACGTCACGCCGCGTCGCGCCGTGCTTGAGCAGATCCATCACACGAAGGCTCTCGCCCGGGCCAACAAGGTTCTCGAACTCTTTACGGCTTTCGCTCATCGTAGTGCTCCTGGTTGGTCTGGAAAGGCCGGCAGGCGCGGACTTGTCATGACACACCGCAAATGGCTGCAGGTCATTTATGCTAGTCATGATAGCTCAGCATTTCTCTCTGTTACCGCCTGCGCTACCGCATTGAATTGCAAAACCGGCACCTCCCGCAGACGAATCTTGCAAGTTTCGGATAAACCCCAACTCGTTCTGGCTGGACCGCCCGATGTCGTCCAAGATAAATGCCGGAGCCAACCTTTTGCCACGAGGACAACGCCCATGTTTTCCCCGCTACCTCATGCCCGGGACACCATTGCCGACGACGACGTGGTGCTGCGCCCGATGACCGCCGACGACCTGACGCGGGCCCACGCCCTGTCGCAGGAACAGCGCTGGCCCCATCGCCTGACCGACTGGAAGCAGATGTTCGCGCACGCCGAGGGCATCGTGGCCGAACTCGATGGCCAGCTCATCGCCACCGCCCTGCGCTGGCGCTGGGGCAAGCGCCACGCCACCATCGGCATGGTGATTGTCACGCCGGCATGCCAGGGCCGGCGCATCGGCTACCGGCTGATGCGCGCGCTGCTTGAAGGCCTGGACGACTGCACCGTGCTGCTGCACGCCACGGCCGACGGCCGCGGCCTGTACGAGCGACTGGGCTTTGCGCGCACTGGCGAGGTCTGCCAGCACCAGGGTACGGCCCAGCCTGCCCCGCTGATCGCCCTGCCCGACGGCTGGCGCCTGCGCCCCGCGGGTCGCAACGAGGCCGCCGCACTGCACCGGCTAGACACCCAGGCGCGCGGCATGCCCCGCAAGGCATTGGTCGACGACCTGCTGACCAGCGCCGAGGCCTGCGTGGTGCTGGACTTGGAGAGCGAGCCGCGCGGCTTCGCCATGGTGCGCCGCTTCGGGCGCGGCCATGTCATCGGCCCCGTGGTAGCCCCCGACGCCAAGGGCGCCAAGGCGCTGGTCGCGTACCTGGCCGGCCAAAATGCAGGCAACTTCACGCGCATCGACATCGACTGCGCCAGCGGCCTGGGCGAATGGCTGGAGAGCATTGGCCTGCCGCGCGTGGATGTTCCCACGACCATGGTGCGAGGTGCGCCGCTGGTCACGCGGCCGGGCGCCGCGGCGCTGTTCGCGCTCGTCACCCAGGCCATGGGCTGAAGCCGCGCCAGGCCGCGGAAAGCGCACTGCCAAACAATCTGCTGCCACGGCCCGCATAACAGCAGCGTACTTCGTTCAGCCCCCTCAATGCAGCACCACGCCATGTGCCACCGGCCCTAAGCTTCATGCAAAGGCCAGCCAGTTGTGCTGGCGCATGATTAGACGAAAATGACGGACGCGAACGGACCCTGCCATGACCCAACTCACCGACCTGCCCCAGCTCGCCGCGCTTGACGCTGCCGATCGCGCACACCTGATCCACCCTGTGTCGCCCTGGCGCACGCACGAGCAGCGCGGCCCCACCGTGCTGTCGTCGGGCCGGGGCGCGTGGCTGACCGACGCCACCGGCCACGAAGTGCTCGACGCCTTCGCCGGCTTGTGGTGCGTCAACGTCGGCTACGGCCAGGAAAGTGTGGTGCAGGCCGCCGCCGAGCAGATGCGCCGCTTGCCCTACGCCACCGGCTACTTTCATTTCAGCAGCGAGCCGGCGATTCGCCTCGCTGACAAGCTGGTGCAGATCACGCCCCGCTCGCTGAACCACGTGTATCTCACGCTCGGCGGCTCCGAGGCGGTCGATACGGCCGTGCGTTTCATCACGCAGTACTTCAACGCCACCGGACGCCCGTCGAAGAAGCACTTTATCTCGCTGGAGCGCGGCTATCATGGCTCCTCGTCGACGGGCGCGGGTCTCACTGCCCTGCCCGCGTTCCACCGCGGCTTTGACCTGCCGCTGCCGACGCAGCACTACATCCCCTCGCCCAATCCCTACCGCGCTGTGGATCCCACCGATGGGCAAGGCATCATCGACGCCTCGGTGGCGGCACTGCGCGCAAAAGTCGCCGAGCTCGGCGCGGACAATGTGGCCGCGTTCTTCTGCGAACCCATTCAGGGCTCGGGCGGCGTGATCGTACCGCCCAAGGGCTGGCTCAAGGCCATGCGGGACGCAGCGCGCGAACTGGACATTCTCTTTGTGGTCGACGAGGTTATCACCGGCTTCGGCCGCACCGGCCCCATGTTTGCCTGCGAGGCCGAAGACGTCGACCCGGACATCATGACCCTGGCCAAGGGCCTCACCGCCGGCTACGTCCCCATGGGCGCGACACTGCTCTCCGACCAGGTCTATGCTGGCATCGCCGACGGCGCACCCGGCGCAGCGCCCATCGGTCACGGCGCCACGTATTCGGCCCACCCCGTCAGTGCGGCAGTGGCCCTGGAAGTCCTGCGCCTGTATGAGGAAGGGGGCATCCTGGTCAACGGTCAGCGTCGCGCGGCCACCTTCGCAGCCGGGCTGGATGCGCTGCGCAACCATCCGCTGGTGGGCGACTCGCGCCATCGCGGCCTGCTGGGTGCGCTGGAGCTGGTCAGCGACAAGGCCAGCAAGCGCGGCTTCGACGCATCGCTGGGCCTGTCAGATCGCATTGCCGCTACCGCCTACCGCAACGGCGTCGTGTTCCGCGCCTTCGGCGACAATATCCTCGGCTTTGCCCCGGCGCTGACGTACACCGAAGACGAATTCGAGCTGATGTTCGCGCGCGTAAAGAAGACGCTCGACGACGTACTGGCCTTGCCCGAAGTGCGTGCCGCGCTTGCGAGCTGAGATTGCAGCAGCCAGACCATTGTTTCCAAACCAACGCCGAGCCGCCGCCCCATGCCCGACAACGCTCCCCCACTGCCCGCGCGATTCATGCGGCTGGCAGAATCCGACCGTCCCACCATCACACTGCACATCGATGGCCACAGTGCCACCGCACTGGCGGGCGACACCCTTCTGGTCGCGCTGCTGCTGAATGGCCGGCGCCTACGCGACAGCGAGTTCGGTGACGGCCCGCGCGCGGGGTTCTGCCTGATGGGCGCCTGCCAGGACTGCTGGGTATGGACGCCTGCCGGCGAGCGCCTGCGCGCTTGTTCCACGCTTGCCGAGGCCGGCATGGAGGTGCTGACCCGACCGGCCGCGCACCACTGGCCCGTGACACAAGACCTGCAGGAATCGCTCGCGCGCCACGCGCCAGGAGCCGCCACATGAGCGCGCCGTCAGCATTGCCCCGCATCGTCGTGGTCGGCACAGGCCCCGCCGGCGTACGCGCGGCCCAGGCACTGGTGCAGGCCGGGCTGCGCCCTACCGTGGTCGATGAAGGCCGGCGCGACGGCGGCCAGATCTATCGCCGGCAGCCCGAGGGCTTCAAACGCTCCTACGCCAAGCTCTACGGCAGCGAGGCCGACAAGGCCCAGGCGCTGCACCGCGATTTCGACGCACTGCGCGCGCGGATCGACTACCGGCCTAACACGCTGGCGTGGAACCTGACCGAGGGTGAACTGCATGTCGTGTGCGGGGACGAGCCGCAGACGCTGCCCTTCGACGCACTGCTGGTGTGCTCGGGCGCGACCGACCGGCTCATGCCGGTGCCCGGCTGGCACCGCGCCGGCTGCTACAGCCTGGGCGCTTCGCAGATCGCGCTGAAGGCCCAGGCCTGTGCCATCGGAGCGCAGGTCGTCTTCCTGGGCAGCGGGCCGCTGCTCTACCTGGTGGCCTCGCAGTACATGCAGGCTGGCGCGCGCGTGGCGGCCGTACTTGACACGTCCCCCGCCAATAAATCCTGGGGTGCCGTCGCCGGGCTGCTGGCACGCCCGCGCCTCGCGCTGCGCGGGCTCGGACTGATCCGCGCGCTCAAGGCGGCCGGCGTACCGGTGCTGCAGGGTGTGACGCCGCTGGTCATCGACGGGGACGACCGCCTTGGCGTGCAAGCCGTGGCCGTGCGCGATGCGCGCGGGCGCGAGCAGCGCTTTGCGTGCGACGCCGTGGGCCTGGGCTGGCACCTGCGCGCCGAGACCCAACTCGCCGACCTCGCGCGCTGCGAATTCGCCTTCGAACCCGTGAGCCGCCAGTGGCTGCCGCGCATCGACGTGGACGGCCGCAGCAGCACGCGCGGCGTCTACCTGGCCGGCGACGGCGCCCGCATCCTCGGTGCCGATGGCGCCGAGGCCGCGGGCCGGCTCGCGGCGCTGGCGGCGCTGGCCGACCTGGGGCATGAGCGGGGTCGCTCGCTATACGCCGCGGAGTCGGCTGCGCTGCGCCGCACCCTCGACCAGATGGACCGCTTCCGCCAAGGACTGGCGCGCGCCTTCCCGTGGCCGCACGCGCAGGCCGCCGCACTGCCCGATGCCGCGGTGGTATGCCGCTGCGAAGCCGTGACCGTGGGCGAGTTGCGCCGCTGCGTGACCGAACTGGACACCCAGGAAGTCAATCGGGCCAAGGCCTTCAGCCGCGTTGGCATGGGCCGCTGCCAGGGCCGCTTCTGCGGCCATGCCGCGGCCGAGATCGTGGCGCAGGCCTGCGCCATCCCGATCGAACAAGTCGGTCGCCTGCGTTCGCAGGCGCCGGTCAAGCCACTGATGATGAATACACGTGAGG
>NZ_BAAILO010000288.1:61717-87978 GCF_054589115.1 Cupriavidus sp. 8B
ATGAGCAGCACGGCAACCAAGACGCACGACGCCGATGTGCTGGTGCTCGGGGGCGGCCTGATGGGCACGACCACCGCCTTCTTCCTGCGCCAGCATGGCCTCTCGGTCGTGCTGCTGGAGCGTGAGCTGGTCGGGCGCCAGGCCAGCGGCACCAACTTCGGCAATGTGCGCCGCCAGGGACGCGCGCTGCACCAGATGCCACTGGCCAACCGCGCGCGCGCCGTCTGGGGGCGTGTGAAGGAACTGCTGGGCGAGGACCTCGAGTTCGTCCCGTACGGCCACTTGCGCGTGTGCTACACCGAACAGCAGGCCGCCATAATCGAGCAACACGCGCGCGACGTGAAGCCGCTCGGGCTAGACCTGCAGCTCTTCAGCGCCGAGCAGTTGCGCCAGCGCTGGGGCATCTTCGCGCCCGGCGTGGTGGCGGGATCGTATTCGCCGCAGGACGGCCATGCCAACCCGCGCCTGGCCGGCCCGGCCTTCGCGCGCGCCGCGCGTCGCGCCGGCGCACAGATCGTCGAGCATGCCGAGGTGATGCGGGTGGAGCGCGACGCCAATGGCTTTGTTGCCCACACCGCCGATGGTCGGCGCTTTCGCGCGCCGCAGATACTGGTGGCCTGCGGCGCCTGGTCCAACCGCATGGCCGAGCAGTTCGGCGAAGCCGTGCCAATGGACGCGCGCGGCCCGCAGATGGGCGTGACCGAGCCCCTACCCTATGCCATCGGCCCTTCCATCGGCGTTTCGACGCCGATCGAGCATGAGAGCCTGTACTTCCGCCAGATCTCACGCGGCAACATCGTCTTCGGCGGCGGCCTCAAGGGGCCGGCGTATACCGACAGCATTCGCGCCTACGTGAAGCCCGACAACGTGCTGCGCCAGCTGCGCGAGCTGCGCCGTTTCGTGCCGGCCTTCGAGCATGTGCAGCTGATTCGCGTGTGGAGCGGTATCGAAGGCTATACCACCGACTGGCAGCCGGTGATGGGCCCCAGCGCCACGGTGCCTGGCCTGCATTACGCCTTCGGCTTCAATGGCGAGGGCTTTGCGATCAGCCCCGGCGTGGGCGAAACCATGGCCGAACTGATCGCCACGGGAAGTACCTCGATTCCGCTGGAGCCCTATGCCATAGGGCGCTTTGCCCGTGCGCAGGTGTTGCAGGAGGTAGTCTGACCCGCACCGAAAGCGAGGCGCCTGTGAAAGTCATCGGATTCCCGCTTGTGCGGGAACGACGGAGCAATGCCGTTCAGTTATGCCTGCGACGTCCCCGCGAAAGCGGGGACCCAGCGATTTTCATAGACACCGGATCCTCGCTCGCGTGCCGATCACTGCAAGATCACATAGACCTTGCGCAGGGGTTCCAGAATCTCCCAGATGCCGGTCGTGTTGGCCGGGAAGAACAGCGTGTCTCCGGTCTTGATCCGGATCGGCGTGCCGCCCGTCGGTGTAAACAGGCATTCACCCGCAAGGATGTGCATGACTTCGGCTTGCGCTACTTGCCGCTCGTAGGAGCCGACTGTGCATTCCCACAAGCCGGTCCGGTTTTGTCCGACTCCCTCCAGATCAACTTCGAAGCTGCGGGCATGGCACGGCGGTTGGCTTAGCGGTCTGCCGACAGGGCCGTCGTCGGTGAAGTCGCCGCAAGAGGCGGAATGCGGAATGATGGTGATGGGATGGAGGTCAGAAGAGTGAGAGCGGAAACGGGGCGGGAAAGATAAGCGATGGACAAGGGCGGTGCGACTTGCACACCGCCCCGGCGCGAGAACGCGTTACTCGCTGCCCTCGACCGCATCCGCCAGTTGCGCCAGCGAATGGAAGTGGTAGTCCGGCCTGGTCAGCTCCGGCACTTCCATGGTGCCGCCAAAACCCGGTTGCGCATGACGGCGTTCGATCCAGCAGGTCTTCAGGCCGAGCTTTCTGGCAACGCCGATGTCATGGTATTGGCTCTGCGCCACGTGCAGGTTGTCCTGTTGCTTGTAACCCCATTTGGCGTCATAGCGGCCACGCGCATAGGCGAAGTACTGCGGGTCGGGCTTTTCCGTCAGGGCATCGTCACAGGTGACGGTGTCGTCGAACGGGAAGTCCAGCGTCCTCTCGAAGTGGGACAGCGCCCAGCGCTGCGCGTTGGTCATCGCCACCAGCTTGAAATGCTTGCGCAGTCGCTTCAGTGCCTCGACCGAATCCGGGAACGCCTTCCAGTGGACCACGGAGTCCCGCAGTCCGCGTGCGAGTTCGTCGGAATCGGGCAAGCCCAGGCTCTGCGCCATCAGGTGCCAGCAACGTTCCAGGTCATCGGGATACCACATCGTCTTGTCAGCGGCGCGCGTGCGGCGATAGGCGGCGAGGAAATCCTCATCGCTGATGGCGCTGTCGGGAACAGCGCGACGAAAGTAGTCCAGCATCCCGCCCTCGAAGTCAATCAGCGTGCCAACCACGTCAAATGTAAGTACTTTGAAGTCTTTGAGTGCCATGAAGAACCTCTGCTAGTAAGAAAGAGACAAAAAAAGCCCACAGGCATGACTGCCTGCGGGCAAAGCTTCACGGTGAAGCGGAGACCACCAGTGAACGTCAACGGCCCGCAGTACGAACTACGCCGGACGGAACATCACATAAACCTTGGCCACCTGCTCGCGGCTATCCCAACTGCACCGCGCATGCTGTTCGACCAGAAAGATATCGCCGCGCGAGAACGTTCCGCTACGGCCGGTTTCATCTTCAAACGTCACGCTGCCCTCCAACAGGTACATCAGTTCGTAGTGGGGATAGAACATCGCGCGGCGATGGTAGGGTGTCGAATCCCAGGTGCCGCAGACGAACTGACCGTCCTCAGAACGATAGTCCGTGTAGTTGCGACAAGCGGGAGTCGGCGTGAGCAGCAACTCGGCCGCAGGCGCGCTGGACGGTTCCAGTACCGGCCCTTCCGCGATCGGCAGCAGCGCGCGCGCACCAGGACTGCTGTACTGGTAGCGCACGAACAGGATCGACACCGGGCATTCAGCGGACCAGACGAATTCGGCATCATGCAACAGCACGGCGCTGTTGTCCGGACCCAGCACGATCGTGCGATCCTGCTGGGTAAGTGTCAGCTTGCCCTCGCAGACGATGATGAACTCATCCGCCGGCTGTGCCTTGACCAGCCCGCTCCCGCCGTCCAGCGTGATAACGCCGACCGTTACCGGTCCCGGTGGCAAGTCCAGCATGCGACGCCGGGAAAGGAAGTCGTCTTCCCCGGAAGCGTCGGTGAAGGGAACACCGAGGGAATGGTCCTGCGCAAACGCACGCAAATCGACAAATGTAGCCGGCGTGGCGCGCTCGGTGATGCCCTGCTGCAAACTTGACATGACTGTTCTCGCGATGAAACGAGGATTACGCTGCCATGAGCCGCGCAAGCCCTCAAAAAGGAAAAACTCTCTCGGCGCAGGCGTTGCCCGACATGGATCGTGTCCGCGCTGGCGTCGCCTACGCCCTGAACAGCATTACAGCACTATCGAGCCTCGGGAGTATTGCGTTTGGACAGTGTCAAAGCATAGAAACAGCGGCATTGAACGTGCCGTTCAGCATAACTTGCTGCATCCCGAACAGTTCGCTGCTGTGATAGGCGCCGGCCGATGCCCTGGGGGGGGATCCGCGGACTGCATCCCGTAAGCCCTTTGCAGGAGCGCGGGCGTAGCAACTTCTGCGGTCTGGCGCCGGCCGAACGGCATAAGCGCCGCGCGACAAAGCGGCTGCCAGACGATCCTGTGGAATCGCATTGGCGCCGTAAAGCGGGAAGGACACTGTGGCAAGATGGCTTCAGTCAGTAGTCCTGCCAGACGTATTGAAGATTCGGCTTACCTTAAAGGAAGACACCATGCCAAGCCACGCTATCCATGCTCCAGTCACCTACCGCGCCATGAGCGAAGAGGACGTGCCCGCCGCATATGAACTGTCGCAATCCTTGCGCTGGCCGCATCGTGCTGAAGACTGGCAATTTGTCCTTCGTCTAGGTACTGGCTTCGTCGCGGAGGAAGCCGGGGTGGTGATCGGCACCGGGCTTTGCTGGAAGCAGGGACAGCAAGCATCGCTTGGGATGATCATCGTGTCGCCGTCGCATCAAGGCAAGGGCGTCGGCAGCGGGTTGATGCGCCTGGTGCTGGAAGCGCTTGGCGACCGCTGCACACTGCTGAACGCAACCCCCGCCGGACAGCCGCTGTATGAGCGCCTCGGCTTCGTCGCGACCGGCACCATCAATCAGCATCAGGGCACGATGAATGCCGTCGACCCGGTGGCACTGGCCGCAGGAGAATCGCTGCGTCCGCTCGAGCCAGGCGATATCGAGACGATCGTCGAACTCGGGAATCGCGCAACTGGCATGTCGCGCGGCGAAGTGCTGAAGTCATTGCTCGCCGTGGGTGAGACGATGGTGCTGGAGCGCAATGGGGAAGCGGTCGGATTCTCGGTCATGCGCCGCTTCGGGCGGGGCAATGCAATCGGGCCGGTGGTGGCCTCCGATAGCGAACGCGCGAAAGCCTTGATTGCCTGCTGGTCTAGCGCCTACACCGGGTCTTTCGTGCGCGTGGATGTCACGGGAACGAGCGCCCTGCAGGACTGGCTCGCGCAGGCGGGACTGGTGCAGGTGGATATCGTCGTGGCGATGGCGCGTCATGGCGTACCGACGGCGGATAGCGCGCTCAAGCAGTTTGCCATCATCAGCCAGGCGCTCTGCTGAGCTACGTCGACGCATGCGCAGGGCCATCGAGGCGGTTCGTTCGATTACACACATGACCCACTTCTCGGACGCTGACGGCGCTACGGGCATCAGCGACGCAGTTGGAGGTTTTTCGCACAACGACGCGCGGCCTGCCAGGGGAGATCAGCGTGGCGAATTCTGCCGGCACGCTTTGGCATGCTGACAGCCGCATGGAATAGGTGCGCGCTGCAGTCATGCTCTATGGCGCGTCCCCCTCGGGTAGCTGGCAGGACGTGCAGGGCCAGGGACTGCAGGCGGCGATGACATTGCAGAGCAAGATCCTGGCCGTGCAGAAACTACGAGCCGGCCAATCGATGAGCTATGGCTCCCGCTACGTTGCGCCGGACATGCGGCGCATCGGCATCGTTGCACCCGGGTCTGTCAGCCTTGCCGGCAGCATGAGGTGGGCTACTCATCGCCTGCATGGAACTCTGATACAAATGTCGGCGCTTCTTCCATGCGATAGCGGCTATTCTGGCACACGTAGTACATGGCGTGATGGCGGCTGCCTGCGAACGTGACGCAGCAAGAGTGCTCGAAGCGACCGAAACGGGTGATACCGATGCCCGGCGATCCCGGCTGCTCCCATACGCGCTGTTCCTCGACGCAGTCCAGGACGCGATGCTGAGTCCTGGGATGCATGGATGAATTGAGCATCATGTCGATGTACCCGAATTCACCGAGCAAAGGGTAGCGCTGCTGCATTGCCGTCCATCGTCGCTTAGGCGACATTGCAGACCTCCGTGTCGGGCTCGATTTTTCCAGTGTTCAGCATTTCAACTACTTTCAGATCATGGTTGCAGTGCCCGACCTTGATCGTAAACTCCATCATCAACTCCTGAGCCCCCTTGTATAGTCGCCTTCTAAAAAATGTGCATTGACAGGCAGCCTCGCACAGTGTGCGGATCGCCGGTCGAATTGCCCGATTACTGCGCTTGCCTGAGTTGCTCCAGGATCGCAGGATCCTCAAGGGTCGACAGGTCCTGCGTGATCGGTTCGCCCTTGGCGATTGCGCGCAGCAGCCGGCGCATCACCTTGCCCGAGCGGGTCTTGGGCAGGTTGTCGGCAAAACGGATTTCCTTGGGCTTGGCGATCGGACTGATCTGCCTGGCGACCCAGTCGCGCAACTCCCTGGCGATCCGCTGCGCTTCGTCGCCCTGGGGCCGGGCGCCCTTCAGCATGACATAGGCGCAGATGGCCTCGCCGGTGGTATCGTCCGGCTTGCCCACCACCGCGGCCTCGGCGACGTGCGGGTTAGCGACCAGCACCGATTCGATCTCCATGGTGCACATGCGGTGCCCGGAAACGTTGAGCACGTCGTCGATGCGACCGGTAATGCTGAAGTAGCCGGTCGATTCACTGCGTACCGCGCCGTCACCTGCCAGGTAAAGCTTGCCGCCCAGCTCCTGCGGGAAATAGCTTGCCTTGAACCGCTCCGGATCGCCCCAGACCGTACGAATCATGGACGGCCACGGGCGCTTGAAAACCAGGATGCCGCCTTGCCCGTGCGGCAGTTCGTTGCCAACTTCATCGACCACTGCGGCCATGATTCCCGGCAACGGCAGCGTGCAGGAGCCTGGCAGCAACGGCGTCACGCCAGGCAACGGGCTGATCATGTGCCCGCCGGTTTCGGTTTGCCAGAAGGTGTCGACGATGGGGCATTTTCTATTGCCAACGTTGTCGAAGTACCACATCCACGCCTCCGGGTTGATCGGCTCCCCTACTGTGCCGAGCAGGCGCAGGCTGGACAGATCGTACAGCTTCGGATGCAGCGCCGGGTCCCTGTCGCAAGCCTTGATCAGCGCGCGGATCGCCGTCGGGGCGGTATAGAAGATCGTGGTTCGATGCTTGCGGACCATGTCCCAGAAGCGACCGGCATTAGGGTAGGTCGGCACACCTTCGAAAACCACTTGGGTCGCGCCCCCCGCAAGCGGCCCGTAGGCGATGTAGGTGTGGCCGGTGATCCAGCCGATGTCGGCTGTGCACCAGAATACGTCGGAAGGCTTGATGTCGAACGTCCACTTCATCGTCAGCATCGCCCACAGCAGATAGCCACCGCATGCATGCTGCACCCCTTTGGGCTTCCCGGTAGAACCTGAGGTGTAGAGGATGAACAGCGGATGCTCGGCATCGACCCATTCCGGCTCGCAGGTCGTGCTCTGGTCGGCGATCAGCGCATCTAGCCAGAGGTCACGTCCGGGGACGAGAGCGATGCTGGCGCCGGTGCGCTTGTAAACGATAACGTTGCTAATACTGTCGCAACCGCCCAAGTCGAGGGCTTCGTCGACAATCGACTTCAACGGCAGATGCTTGCCTCCGCGCACCTGCTCGTCGGCGGTGATCACCACCACCGCGCCGGCATCGATGATCCGTTCGTGCAGGGATTTGGCCGAGAAGCCGGCAAAGACTACGGAATGCACCGCACCGATGCGCGCGCACGCCTGCATGGCGGCAATGCCTTCGACGGACATCGGCATGTAGATGACCACGCGATCGCCCTTGCCGATGCCAAGTGCCCGCAAACCGTTAGCCAACTGACAGACCCTTGCGTGCAGCTGCGCATACGTGATTCGCGTGGCGTGGCCGTCGTCGGCTTCAAAGAGGATCGCCGTCTTTTCGGCATTGCCGTTCGTGAGATTCCGGTCCAGGCAGTTGTACGAAACGTTGAGCTCACCGTCCTCGAACCAACGATAGAACGGAGCTTGCTCCTCGTTCAGCGTCTTGGTGAACGGCTTATGCCAGCTGATGTGGTCGCGCGCATGCCGAGCCCAGAAACCTTCGTAATTTTCTTCGGCTGCGGCGCATATCGCCCGGTAGCCTTCCATGCCGGAAATGTTCGCGTTGTTGACAAACAGCGCAGACGGGTTGAAAAGCTCGGGTTCCTGTTTCGGGTGGGCGATGTCGGACATGGCTGTTTCTCTGAGCGTTTTAGAAAGATTTCAACCGATGATCCAGAGGATCTGGTATCACCAGTAGCGATGTCTAAAGGGAATCATGGCGACGAGCGGATCGGCGCGGCGCACGATAGTGATGACTGTCGGCTACGGCGGTACGTACTTTGTATCCCCTCGATATGAAGAGCGAGAGCAGGCTTGCGATCGGGATGAAGTATCGCATCGCAGCTCTGGCAGAACCTGCCGAATACGCTTGGAACTTGCAATTTCCGGTGCTTTCTCGCCCGCCGTTGGCCGCCTGGCGCTGCGCCTCTGTGTCTGACATGATGCGGAGGCAGGCGGCCAATGCGAAACCGTCCCGGGATGGATGGTGCTCCAGGCCTGGCAACCCTGAGCCAGGACGGATTTGCATCAGAAACCCGGACGTGCCCCGGGTCTGCACGGACGGACTTATAAGCTTAGAATTTGTGGCGGATGCCAACAACAGCGCCAAACTGGTTTGCACCCGGCTGCACGGCTTCGCTGCTCGCACCCAGCTGGTCATTGAACCCATTCACCCCCAGGTTCGACTTGCCGCGATTCAGTGCATACGCCAACGTGGTGTAAAGGTCCGTGCGCTTCGATAGTGCATAGTCAACCAACGCAACGAACTGCCACGGGTTGCCGGCGTTCGACTGACGCAGGTTCTGATAGTAGGCGGAACCACTGACCGACAGCGCTGGCGATACCTGGTAGCCAACGCCAACCCAACCGAGGTTCGACACTGTGTTGGTCAGCGCAACGCCAGGCAGGGTGGCACCGTTGAACGCGTGAGCATATCGGTAACCGCCGTAGAGCTTGGCAGGACCGAAAGTGTATGTCCCGGCGACTGCGGTCCGTGTGATCAGACTATTGGTCGACAGAACCGTGGCTGCCGACCGGTTCGACTGGTCGTAAATGGCGCCAACGGCGAATCCGCCTGCGGCATAGTTCACAGCAAACGAGTACTCACGCCCGTTGGTGAAATTGCCGGCGACTTCCTGGTTGCTGCTGTTGAAGCTATAGAGGGCAGTCACGCTCAGGCCGCCGAACGTCCCCATATACTTGGCAGAGTTGTCGGCACGCGCGCCGCCCATGAACGGGTCTTGTGCACCGATGGAATAGCGACTCGCGATCGACATCGGGTCGTAGGTAACGCCAAAGTCATAGAACGGCGTCGTGTGCCGACCTAGCGTAAGCTGGCCCCACTGGTTCTGCAGGCCAACATAGGCGCCGCGTCCAAAGAGACGACCACCCTGCCCCGAGGTGCCGGTATCGAGGTTGAATCCGCTCTCCAGCAGAAAGAGGCCCTTCAGACCGCCACCCAGGTCTTCTACGCCGCGCAACCCCCAGCGCGATCCGGATTGGTTGCCCGATTGCAAGGCCCATAGATTGTTGCCCTGGGCGCTGGCAGGTACGGTACCCGTTGAAGCAATGGCCTTGTTCAGGTATTCAATGCCCACATCGGCAACACCATACAGCGTGACGTTCGATTGCGCATACGCGCTGGGAACCACCAGCAAGGCGGTCGCAAGGGCCGACAGTTTGAATTTCATGAGATTATTTCCTCGAAGAAGGGTAAGTAGCCCATTCGCATTGGCTCGAATTGTGGCGACGCAAATTCTGCATCGTTTTTTAAACAATTCACAATCCCTAGTTGAACTAGGATGTTGGTATTCGATCTAAATTTTCTTTTAGGCCGTCGCCTATTTCCATCATTCAACTATCCACTTAAGATGTGAGGGCGCTCTGCTGTCGCGTGTATGTTCATCAGCACATATCGACACTTTCCATGGTTTTGCGGTAGAGCCCTCCGGGGGCTGCTCTTGGGCAGCTCCCTTTTTTTCACAGCAACGGTTGCTAGCCGCAGCGCTGTCGTCAGGACGGGGTCGTCTCCCGTCTGTGCTTGACCAGATACAAAGCCAGTTCTATCTCATTTCGCAGCCCGAGCTTGCTCATGGCCGAGCACTTCTGAACGCTGATCGTCTTGACGCTGCGCCGGAATTTCCGTGCGATCTCCTGCAGCGGATAGCCTTGCGCCAGCAAGCGAAAAACCTCACGTTCGCGTGGGCTGAGACGATCGTCGCACGGGTCATCGCAATGGTGGGTTGCGACAACCAACAATCCCTCGGTAGTCGGGTCGATGTATTTGGCGCCTGAGAGGACCGTTTGGCATGCATCCGCCACGAACTGCAGACACATCGATTTTGCGACAAACGCGTCGGCACCTTTCGCCAGCAATTCATGAACCAGACCATTTGGACGCGCCCCTGTGAAGACTACGATCTTCACCTCCGGGTACAGCCGATGTAGCCGTTCTATCAAGCGCAACCCGTCGATCTCTCCACCATAGTCATAGCCGGTAATGACGATATCCGGCAGTCGTTGTGCATGCTTCTTCAGTTCCTCGAGAAGCCCATGGCCGCTATCCGCGATGGCGATGACGTCAATGCTTTGACGGGCCAAGTACGGCGCCAGTCCGGCGAGCACCACAGGATGATCGTCGGCAATCACGGCGGTAGTTTTGGTGCTCATTGCCGGCAGACCAGGCGCCCTCAAATCTTTCAGCATCCTTTTGCACGGTCCACAAGGCCGACGAGCGGTTCGCCGCGCTCGCCACCGCTCAGATTGTCCAGGACGGCCAGGGCTGGCGTGTCGTCAACATCGTGCAGGGTCGTCGCGTATGTCATTGCAGTCGTAGCAGTGCCGGGCGAAAAGAGAAAATCATGATGCGATGAACTCGCCAGCGTCCGATAGGACAAAATTGCTGCATCCGGGACGCAGCTATAGGCGCTAGATACCGTGGTCGGCGCGGCCATCCTGGACCTGATGGCAGTGCTGCGCAAGGAGTTCGGCGTCTCATACCTCTTCATCAGCCACGACTTGCACACCGTGCGCTCAATCTGCGACGAGATCGTGGTGATGCAGCATGGCCGCAAGCTGACCCAGGTCGCGCACGCGGACTACGACCGCGGGCCGCACCGCCCCTACTACGCGCTGCTGGCGCGCTCGGTGCCCGAGTTGCGCCGCGGCTGGATCGATGAAGTCGATCTGCATAGCAGAGGCGGGATCGCGGCTTCGCGATAGCGCCGGCCGGCCGGCGCGGTGCCAGCAGGCGCCGGCCGGGAACAGATGACGGGCTTGCCGCAGGGGCTTTTACAATGCAAAGCGGCCGGCTTGCGCCGGCCCAAAGCTGACAAATCTCTGAAAGGCGCTAAGAAGTAGCGAGGCAAATCCACGACCTTTACCTCACCGCTTGTGTGCTCCCTCTCCCCCAAGCGTGAGAGGGGCAGCAAGGCCCCCTCCAAGATCAGGCATCCAGCCAGACGTTCTCCGCAAACGAATAGCCCATCAGCCCACCCAGCGGAATCGGCGACAAGCCCTTGAGCTTCGACGAATGTCCGTCGATGCTGGCCAGGAACAACGGGATACCGACGCCGGCTTCCGCATGAATCATGGTCTGCATGTCGGCATACAACTGCCTGCGTTTACCGGCATCGGTCTCAGCCCGCGCCTCCAGCAGCAGCTGGTCGAACTTGGGGCTCTTCCAGCGCGATTCGTTCCAGGGCGCATCGGACTTGAAGAACTGCGTGAGGATGGTATCGGCGCTGGGGCGCGGGTTGACGTTGCCGAAGCCCACGGGGCTGTTGAGCCAGTGGTTCGACCAGTAGCCGTCAGCAGGCATGCGCTTGATGTCGAGTTCCAGGCCCACACGCTGCGCAGTCTGCTGCATCACCATCGCGATCTCCACCGAATACATGGCGGCCGGCGAGGTCACCACCGGCACCTTGCCCGTCACGCCCGCTTTGCGGAAATGAAACTTCGCCTTTTCCGGGTCGAAGGGTCGCTGCGGCAGTTCCTTGAAGAAGAACCGATTGGTGGGGTCAATCGGCTGGTCGTTGCCGACCACCGCATAGTCGAGCGCGATCGCCTTTTTCATCTGCTCGCGGTCCTGCAGGTACTTCATTCCCATCAAGAAGTCCGGGCTCACGCCAGGACCCACGTCCTTGCGCATGATCAGGTCTGAGTATTGTCCCGATTGCGTGACGAGGACGCCGAAGCCAGGCGTACCCTTGACGCGGGCCACGGAGCGCGGGTTGACCGAGGCCACTAGGTCCATGCCGCCCGACAGCAGCGCGTTGACACGCGCACTGTCATCTGCGATGCCAACGAACTCGATTTCATCGAGATAGGGCTTGCCGGGCTTCCAGTAGGCGCTGTTGCGCACCACGAGCGTGCGCACGCCCGGCTTGAATTCCTTGATCTTGTAGGGTCCAGTACCGATGCCGGCACTGAAGTCGGTGGTGCCGTCCTTGACGATGAGGAAGTGAAAGGTGCCCAGAATCACCGGCAGGTCGGCATTGGGGCTGGTGAGCACCACCGTGACCTCGTTCGGGCCGGTGGCTTTCACGCTCTCGATCTGCTCGGCCAGCACCTTGGCCTTGGAAACGGTGGCGGGATCCTTGTGGCGCATGATCGAATAGACCACGTCGGCCGGAGACAACGCTTTACCGTCGTGGAAGGTCACGTCCTTGCGCAGCGTGAAGACCCAGGTCTTGGCATCGGTCGTGTTGAACGACTCGGCGAGGGCAGCCCGCGGCGTCAGGCTTCTATCGAGCGAGGTCAGCCCGTTGTAGACCATATTGCAGCGCACGTAGTCGTTCTGGTTCGATTGCTTGGCCGGATCGAGCGTATCGGAGGCTGCTGCCGTGGCGACTGCCACGCGGATACGTCCGCCACGCTTCGGCGTCTGCGCATGCGCGTTGACGGCCACACCGGCCAGGCTGCCGGCCAGCGTGGCTTGCATGCCGCCCGCCAGCAACATCGCCAGCACGTCACGCCGCGTCGCGCCGCGCTTGAGCAGATCCATCACACGAAGGCTCTCGCAGGGGCCGACAAGGTTCTCGCACTCGTTACCGCTATCGTTCATGGTTGGTTGTGCTCCTGATTAATCTGAGAGGGAAACAAGGTGCTCGCGGCGTAAAAGACGGTTGGTGCGCAAAGCTCAGGCAAGCCGGTCCTTGAGCTGGTAGTACAGCCCCACCGCCGGCAGGAACCACGGCGGGCCGAAGTGCCCGGGAATGGCGGGCCAGTCCCGGTCGCGCCATGGATTGGCTGCCGCGTCGCCGGCCATCACCGCGGCCATGCGCTCGCCCATGTGCACCGACATCTGCGTGCCGTGGCCGCTGTAGCCCATGGAGTAGAACAGGCCGTCGCGCTCGCCCGCATGCGGCAGGCGGTCCTGCGTCATGTCGACCAGTCCGCCCCAGCAATAGTCAAGCCTGACCTGGCCGAGCTGCGGGAAGATCTCGGCCAGGCCGGCGCGCAGGATCTCTCCGCTGGCTGCATCCTGCTGCGGACTGGAAATGGCAAAGCGCGCCCTGCCGCCGAACACCAGGCGGTGGTCGGGCGTGAGCCGGAAGTAATGATGAATGTTCGCCACCGTGACATAGGTGCGGCGCCTGGCCAGCAGTGCATTAGCACGCTTGGCGCCCAGCGGCTCCGTGGTCACGATGAAGCTGCCGATCGGCACGATGCGCCGGCGCAGCCAGCCGAAGCTGCCGTAGCCACCGTGGCGCGAAGCCCCGGTGGCGAGCAGCACCTGCCGGGCCAGCACCGTGCCGCGCGCGGTGTGCAGACGGTGCACCTGCCCCTGCACGCGTTCAATGCGGCTCACGCAGGTGCCAGTGTGGATCTGTGCGCCGTGGCGCTCTGCGGCCACGGCCAGGCCTTGCGCGAAGCGGCCCATATGCATCTGGCCGCTGCGCTTGTACAGCAGGCCACCATGGAAGCGCTCGCTCTGCACCTCGGAACGCACGCGCGCCGCGCTGAGAATTTCCACGTCGGTGTCCACGCCGTCGGCGACCAGGCGCTCGGCGCTGCGCCGTAGCGCTTCCATCTGGTGCGCCCGGGTGGCGAGCTTGAGTTTGCCATTGCGCAGGAAGTCGCAGGCAATGCCCTCGTCGCGCACGATGCGCGCCACGGTATCGACGGCGTCGTCATAGGCGTGGTACCAGCTGCGGGCGCGTTCCACGCCCACCCTGGCAGCCAGCTCCGCGTAGTCCACCGCCAGCCCGTTGTTCACATGGCCGCCATTGCGCCCGGAGGCCTCGGGCGCCACGGTGGCCCCGGCTTCCAGCACCACCACGCTGGCCCCACGCCGGGCCAGCGCCAGCGCCGCCGAAAGCCCGGTGAAGCCGCCGCCGACGATGGCCACATCGACCTGCGGCGGCAGGTCGTGCGCATCCAGTGCCAGGGTCGGCACCGAATCGTTCCAGTAGGAATCAAGCTTCATGGTGTGGGGACGGAACTGTGGAGGCTCAATTCAAAGGCCGACGACGCCGGGCAGGCCGCCGATATCCTGGATTTCGATGTAGCGGTACGCCGCGTTGCCCGGGCCATGGCCGCGGTTCACGAATACCTTGTTGACGATGCCGATGTCGTCGGCCGACATCAGGTCGTAGCGCAGGCTCGACGATACGTGCAGCACGTCTTCGGGATTGCAGCCCAGCGAATCGAGCATGTACTCGAACGCCTTCAGCCGTGGCTTGTAGGCCTGGGCCTGCTGCGCGGTGTAGACGCGGTGGAACGGCGCGCCGAGCATGGCCACATTCTTCTGGATCTGGGCGTCAGCAGCGTTCGACAGGATCACCAGCGGAATCTCCTTGGCCACCTTGGCTAGGCCGGCGGGCACATCCTCATGCGGGCCCCACGTCGGCACGGCGTCATAGTATTGCTGGCCATCGGTGTCGAAGTACTGGATCTTCCACTTCTTGCACAGGCGGCGCACGGCGTTCTTCAGCACCACTTCGTAGGGCTGCCAGTCGCCGAGCACCTCGTCGAAACGGTAGGCGCTGAAGTCGGCGATGAACTGCTCCATCTGCTCGGCAGGGATGCGGTCGGCGAAAAGTTCGCGCGTCATTTCGCCCATTCGGAAACGTGTAAGCGTGCCGTAGCAGTCGAAGGAAACGTACTTGGGACGGAAGGTCATGGTTACTGATCCTCAGGGTTTACCGGTCGTCGACCGGGGTGGAGTCGCGCCTTGTCCGGCGCAGGCGACAGAATTATTACGAAGGAATTAAAGCATGCGGCCGAACAGTATTTATATGGAAATGAGGGCGCGGGACGTGGCGAAACTGCGGTTTGTCATGGGTCTCGCGGCATGTCATGCGGTCGGCACCGCGGGAGTGCGCAGGCGAGTCATGACGCACCGCTAACGCGCCGCAGCAAAATCGATCAGCACGCTTTTGAAGCGCAGATTCGCCTCTACGGCCTGGCGCCCCAGATCCTTGCCGATGCCCGACTGGTGGTAGCCACCGGTGGGAATCACAAAATCCGAACTGCGCCCGTAGCGGTTGATCCATACCGTTCCGGCGGAAATGCCGCGCATGGCGCGCAGCGCTTTTCCGATATCGGCCGTGTGTACGCCGGCGGCCAGGCCGTAGCGTTCGTGCGAAGCCAGCGCCAGGCCCTCTTCTTCGTCGTCGAAGGTTTGCACCGTGAGTACCGGACCGAAGATTTCCTCCTGCACGGCTGGATTGTCCGCGCACACGCCCTCGATCAGCGTGGGCTGGACAAATGCGCCGCCCGGGCCGCCGTCGAACAGGCCGCCGCCGCTGCGCACCCGCACGCCCGGGCCACGCGCGCGCTCGACGATGTCGAGGATGCGCGCGGCCTGCGGTGCCGAAATGATGGGTGGCAGGGTCGCCGCGTCATCCCAGGTCGCACCGGGCCGCTGCGCGGCAAAGCTTGCCGCGACGCGCTCGACCAGCGCCTCGGCGATGCCGCGCTGCACAATCAGGCGCGAGCCCGCCACGCATACCTGGCCCGCATTGCCGGTGATGGCGCCGGCAATGATGCCGGCCAACCGGTCGAGGTCCGGCGCATCGTCGAATACCAATTGCGGGCTCTTGCCGCCCAGCTCCAGCGTGACCGGCTTGGGGCCCTGCAAGGCGCAAGTGGCCATGATCGCGGCGCCCGTCTGCGTCGATCCGGTAAAGGTCATTTTCGAAATCAGCGGGTGGCGCGTGAGCGCATCGCCCGTGGTCCGCCCGTCGCCCTGCACCACGTTGAACAAGCCCGGCGGCACGCCCGCCTCGATCGCCAGCTGGGCCAGGCGCACGGCGGAGAACGGCGTCAGTTCGGAAGGCTTGAGCACCACCGCGTTGCCGGCGGCGAGCGCCGCGCCCACCTTCCACGACACCATCACCAGCGGGAAATTCCACGGGGTGATCGCTCCCACCACGCCATACGGCTCGGCCACCACCATGCCCAGGTGATCGTGCTGCGTGGCCGCCACCTCTCCGCCGAGCTTGTCGGCATATTCGGCGAAGAATCGCAAGCCTTCGGCGGTGAAAGGCACATCCCAGGCTGAGGCGGCGCGCACCGGCCGCGTGGAGCACACGGCTTCGAGCGGCGCCAGACACTGCACGTCCGCTTCGATCAGGTCGGCCCAGTTGCGCAGCACCCGCGCCCGCTCACGCGGGGCACGGCGCGCCCAGTCGCTCCTGCGCCACGCCTTCCACGCGTCCTGCACTGCAGCATCCACGGCGGCGGCGTCAGCCAGCGGCAGCTCGGCATGCACCTGGTTATCGGAGGGGCGCCGCACGGGGATGCGGCCGGCATCAGGCACGAGCCGTCCGCCAATGAAATGGCCCGAGGGAACGGAGACACTCTGGGGGTCGAATATTTGCACGGAAGGAGGGGCGCCGCGTCTCGGCACCGATAGTCAATTCATCCCCCATGCTAGACAAGAAGGCTCAGCATTTGTCTCCGTTACGGGCCGCGCTACCGCAGCGAATTGCGAAACTGCCATCCCGGGCGGACGAATCTTGCATCCTCCGGATAAACCCGAGGGCGTTCTGGCTCCGCTCGACGATGTCGCCCAGAATTAGTCCGATCACCACGATGACATCGCCATGGGCTGCGGCAGTGGCCTCGGCCAATGGCTGGAGAGCCTTGGCCTGCCGCGCGAGGCTGCCGGATGCCTCCTACCAAACATTCTGCTGCCGCGGCCCGCATAACAGCAGCGTGCTTCGTTCAGTCCCCTGAATGCAGCACCACGCCTGTGCTACCCGCCCTAAGCTTGAGGCAAAGGCCAGCCAGTTGTGAAGTCCGCAAAGCCCACGCTGTCAGTCCGGTCAGACCATTGTTTCCAAACCAACGCCGAGCCGCCGCCCCATGCCCGACAACACTCCCCCGCGCCTGCGCGCTTGTTCCACGCTTGCCGAGGCCGGCATGGAGGTGCTGACCCGACCGACCGCGCACCACTGGCCCGTGACACAAGACCTGCAGGAATCGCTCGTGCGCCACGCGCCAGGAGCCGCCACATGAGCGCGCCGTCAGCATTACCCCGCATCGTCGTGGTCGGCACCGGCCCCGCCAGCGTACGCGCGGCCCAGGCACCGGTGCATGCCACCACGGACTTCCAAGCGCTGCAGAACGCCTTTGAGAGGGCACGGGTGGAGGATATCCAGTACTTCGTCTTCGACCTTCCCTCCTTTCGGGGCCACGACCTGCGGCAGGTTCCTCTGGCGGTGCGCAGAGCTCTGCTAGAAAAGGTGCTGGCCATATCAGAGGCCTCGCGCATCAGGTACAGCGAGGCCTTCGAGGGTTCTCCAGACGACCTTCTTGCCGCTGCCTGCCGGATGGGCCTGGAGGGGCTGATTGGGAAACGCGTCGACGCGCCCTACGTCTCGGCCCGGGTGCCAAGTTGGATCAAGCTTAAATGCGCGAAGCGGCAAGAGTTCGTCATCTGCGCCGAGTGGACCAAAGAGGGCCGCGTCCGGCATGCTGTGTTCCACGCCCTGCGCACGGACAAGGAGGCCGGCAGCGTGACGCTGGAGCGGCCTGTGGAGGTGGAACCACCGCGGCCACGCCCGGCCCGCTTCCGTGAAGGTCACCAACGCGGAACGCGTGATTGACCCAATGACCGGGCTGACAAAACGCGACCTGGTCGGCTACTACGAACCATCGCGCCGCATCTGCTTTCCCATCTGCGCGGGCGCCCCGTAGCCTTGCTGCGAGGCCCCACCGGTATTGGTGGAGAGCTGTTTTTCCAGAAGCACGCTGAGGCGAGCAAGATGCCGGGCATGACGTTACTGGACCCTTCGCTCTGGGAAGGCCATCTGGCACTACTCGAGGTCCCACGCGAGACCGCCATCGTGAGTGCGGCGCAACTCAATGTGATCGAGTTCCACGCATGGAATGCGATCAAGCGCAGCATCGATAAGCCCGATCGCATCATCTTTGACCTGGACCCCGACGGGTCAGCCAGCATCACAGTGCTTGACAGCTAACCGAAAGATGCGGCCAAGTTCGGCGCCGCGGTGAACGAGGCTCGCCATCCGGTCAAGATCACCCTCGTGACCTTGACTGTTACCGACGGGAGCGGTATACACTTGCGGCTGATCCTGTCCGGCCCACTGCGTCTGCGATTTAAGGTCGGCGCTGCGCGTACGCGCCACCGTCCCGCGCCCTCAGATGCGCATCGACGATGTCATCCACATCGATCCGCGCGTGGCCACCCTGGCGCTCCAATTCCATCCAACGGGGCTGACCCGCCTAACCGAATGACTGCCACCATCGTCATCATCTTTCTCATTGTCTACTTGGGGATGATTCTCGGTGGGCTCCCATTCCTTCAACTGGACCGGACGGGCGTGGCACTGCTTGGTGCGATTGCCTTGATCAGTGTCGATGCCGTGAGTCTGGAAGAGGCAGCAGGCTCCATCCATCTGCCAACAGTGATCCTGCTCTTCTCCTTTATGGTGGTGTCAGCACAGATGCGGCTGGGTGGCTTCTATGACTGGGTCACGCACCGGTTCGTCTCATTGTCATTCAGCCCGCCCGGCCTGCTCGGGGCGCTTATCTTTGGCGTCGCGGCGCTGTCGGCCATCTTCAGCAACGATATCGTCTGCCTGGCCGTCGCCCCAGTGCTGATCGATGCCTGCCAACGGCGGCACCTCGATCCAATGCCCTATTTGCTGGCGCTTGCCTGTGCCTCCAATATTGGCTCCGCCGTCACATTGATCGGGAACCCACAGAACATGCTGATCGGGCAGACGTTGCACATGCCGTTTTTCGCCTATGTTGGCGAGGCGATGGTGCCAGTCACCTTTGGTCTGTTGGCAACATGGGCATTGATTACCTGGCAGGTAAAGGGTCGCTGGTCGGCTCCCGCAAGCTCTGCGGGCACGTTCGATGAGGCGGCGGCACGGAGTACCAACGAAGTGCCACTGGACCGCTGGCAGACTACCAAGGGCCTCGCAGTTGCGGCGGTGCTACTTGTGGCGTTCCTTGTCGGACCCTGGCCGCGCGAGCACGTGGCGCTCATCGGCGCGGGAGTGTTGTTGATGAGCCGCAAAATGCATTCCGCTCGGACGCTCGGCCTCGTGGACTGGGAACTCCTGATCCTGTTCATGGCGCTCTTCATTGTCAATCATGCGCTATCGCAATCCGGCGTCACCGCCGCCGTCATCGACGACCTCGCCGCTGCCGGTCTTCACCTCGACCAGCTTGCGCCGCTATTCGGGACCACCTTTGTTCTGTCGAACCTCGTATCGAATGTGCCGGCCGTGATGCTGCTACTGCCGCTGGCGCATCACGAGATGGCTGGACCGCTCCTTGCCTTGGTCAGTTCGCTGTCCGGCAACCTGTTCATCGTCGGTAGCATCGCGAACATCATCGTCGTGGATGCCGCGGCCAGGCGCAACATCGGAATCGATTGGCGTCGCCATGCGACAGTGGGTGTACCGGTCACACTCGTGACCCTGGCGATATCCGCTGTCTACCTGGCCCTTCGCGTGCATTTCGGCGCTTCGGGGGGATAGCGGTAGACCCTGCTGTCATTTGCGTAGCCGGATGCGCCCCCTATGCGCCTTGATCGTCGGATGTGCCCCTGCCGAAAGCGGTTGCGTGACCCGGTGTTGGCCTAGCATTGAATCGACATCTTGCGGCCACGACCCGTGAGCCGCGATTTGCGCCGTCCCAAGCGTCAAGCACTTCTGCTCCTGGCTGGGGCCGTGCCCGGGCACCAAGATCAGCGGGGGCAAGGTGCTGTCCTCGGGCACCAAGCGTTCCAGCCCCCCTCGGGGTCCTTTTGAAATGGTCTCTTAGCTAGCCCTCAGCGTAAAGACGGTCTTCACCGGGCCGTTACGATCGTCGAGGACCCGCGCCGCACTTCATCGCAGGCGTCGGCGTGGGCTCGCCTATCTGCAGCGCGATAAAATCCCGTTGCGGCAACCGTCATCAATTCCCGGGCTTCGGCCGCGGCATCTGGCTCTTCCTGCTAGCGCTACTCAGCGCCGCAGCAGATTCGCATTCAACCGATGGTGTAGGGCTACTGCCGCGCTCGAAACACCTGGTTGCATGCAGTCCTGGACAGCTTTGGCCTTGAACTCGGCGCTGTGCCGAGGTCGACGCCGTGTCGGCGCGATCGCTTCGGGAGAGTTCACGTGTCCACCAAGAATTTAGATGGACACGATACTCCTTGCTCTCTTGCTGTCCTTCAAGACGGGTTCACCGGGCGCTTCCCGCTTTTCCAGCACGCGGGGCCCTCCGTCGTGGCTCACCCCTTACTCGGCGCGAATATTGGCCCGTGCCGCCAGCGCCCGCATCTCAGGAAGTTCCTTCTCGGTGCGCGCCCTGACCGCCACGCCGTTGCCGTAGGCCGGCGTCAGGCCGAGTTCAAGCATCCGGCTCTTGATCGCGGGCGCCGTCGCAACTTCCGCCAGGGCCTTCTCTAGCTTCTCCTGCACCGGTGCCGCAAGTCCGGCGGGCGCCAGCAGCGCGAACCACGACCCCATCTGGAAGCCCGGATAGCCGCTCTCGGCCACTGTGGGTACCTCGGGCAGCGCGGGCTGCCGCTGCGCTGACAACACCGCTACCGGCTTGATCTTGCGACCCTTGATCAGTGGCAGGCTGGCGACCACGCTATCGACCGCAACCTGAACCTGACCGCCGGCCAGCGCGGTTAGGCTTTGCGCGCTTCCGTTAAACGGCACGTGAACCATATGAACGCCGGTAGCCGACTTGAGCATCTCGCCGCCGAAATGAACTGAGGATCCGGTACCGAACGAGCCATAGGAGAACTTGTCAGGCTGAGCCTTGGTCTGGATCACCAAGTCCTTGAGCGAGTTCACCGGAATCTCGGCGTTGGCCAGCAGCACCAGGCTCAAGTCGGCGATCAGCCCCAGCGGCGTGAAGCCCTTGACCGGGTCGTAGCTCAGGTTTTGACGAATCGTCGGGTTCAGTGTGAGCGTGGTGCTCGAGCCAAGCAGCAGAGTGTAGCCGTCTGGCGCAGCCTTAGCCACCTGGGTGGCGCCGATCGCCGTGCTGGCACTTGGCTTGTTCTCGACCACGACGGCCTGGCCAAGCTTTTGGGAGAGGCCCGCCGCAAGCAGTCGGCCCAGCACGTCAGTGGCGCCGCCGGCGGCGAATGGCACTACCAGCTTGATCGGACGGTCGGGATAAGACTGCGCCTGCGCAGCGACCGGCGCCGTGGCCAGCATCACCGTCAGGCCGGTGCCTACGAAAAAGGGCTTCAGAGAAATTTTTGTCATCGGTGGATCAACTCCCTGCCTACGGTTCGGAAATAAATACGGTTCAATTCGGGAGACCGCTAGGGGCGGCAGCGTCCCGCGCCTTTCCCAGCCACGTGCTGCGCACACGCGAGAAGCCGCCGGCCTGGTCATAGGCGTGGCCAATCTGTAGTACGGTGGCGTCGGACTGGACGGGGCCAATGATTTGGAGGCCAGCGGGCAGGCCGCCCGGGCCAAAGCCAGCGGGCGCAGCCAGCGCCGGCAGTCCTGCCATCGCGGCGGGGACCGCGGCTTGTATCCAGCGGTGATAGGTGTCCATGTCACGACCGTCGATAACATGCGGACAATCCAATTCGGCATCAAAGGGATAGACCTGGGCAGCAGGCAACACCAAATAGTCATAGCGCTCGAACAACACGCGGAGTGCCTGGTACCACGCGCTACGCACGCTCATTGCCTCGTATAAGCGCGTTCCTGGCAACGCCAACCCGCGCTCGATCTCCCACACCGCCTCGGGCTTAAGCTGTCCGCGGCGGGCCGGATCCCTATACAGCGCTCCATTGGCGCCGGCCACGGCAAAGCTGCGCAGGTCGATCCAGGCCTGCCACAGTCTTTCCAGGTCAAACTCGGCCACCGCGGCGTCGACCGTGCATCCGATCGAGCGCAGGTGCTCTAGTGCGCGAACGCAGGTGTCGAGCAGACTGGCTTCGACCGGCAAATGACCACCAAGGTCGCCCAGCCAGCCAATGCGCACGCCGGTCCAGTCGCGCTCCGGCGGCAAAGCGAAAGTTCCGGGGGCCTCTGCGCGGTGTGTCAGGGGCAGGCGTGCATCGAAGCCGGCTTGCACCGACAGGAGCAGCGCGAGATCCGGCACGTTGCGAGCCATCGGTCCCGCGACGCTGAACTGGTTGAAAAACACTTCCTCCGTCGGCCCGTGCGGCACACTGCCAAACGAGGTGCGCAAGCCGAAGACATGGTTGAATGCGGCAGGCGTGCGCAGCGAGCCCATCATGTCGGAGCCGTCGGCAACTGGCAGCATGTGCAGTGCCACCGCGACAGCCGCGCCGCCGCTGCTGCCGCCGGCCGAGCGTGCCGGGTCGAAGGCGTTCCGTGTGGTCCCATAGACCGGATTGTAGGTATGGCCGCCGAGGCCAAACTCGGGCGAGTTGGTGCGCCCGACAAAGAGTGCGCCCCCGGCCCGCATGCGCTCGAAAATTACCGCGTCCGTCTGGCTAACCTGGCCTGCGAAGATCGGCGAACCCTTTGTGGTCACCATGCCGGCGGCCGGCATAACGTCCTTGGGCGCCTGCGGGAAGCCATGCAGCGGGCCGCGGCTGACGCCGCGCGCCATTTCCGAGTCGCGCTCGGCCGCTTGGAAGCGCAAGGCGTCGCGGTCCGCCGGCGCGACGATGGCATTTACGCGTGGGTTGTGTCGGTCAATCTGGCCGAGAAACGCATCGACCACTTCAACGCACGAAACCTCGCGCGCATGAATGGCTCGCGACAATGCGACCGCGTCCAGATCAACGATAGGATCCGTGGGGGTGATACGAGTGGGTTCCATGTCAGCTTGCGTGTCCCATGTCGTGTTTGGTAAGTTGGCGATTTGATGAGCCCATTAATCCTTGAAATGATTAAGAGCCGCTCTTAGTATGGCCACGTCGATCACTCCGAACTCCCGCCCGTTCCCGAGCAGGACAGTGTTCTATACGTGTGTCAACATTCGATGCAAAAACCAGCCTTGCCTGGGTCAGGTTCGGATGCAAATCAACAACGGGGCAACCTTTTTAGACGCTAGCCTGCATCACGAATCCATCCAGCAGCTCTTTCCGCCATCATCAAAGTTGGGCTATTCGTATTGCCGCTTGTGATAGTTGGCATTGCGCCAGCATCCACTACTCTTAGGCCTTCCACTCCGCGGACTCGCATCCGTGAATCGAGAACCGCCATCCGGTCCTTGTCATCGCCCATCTTAGTCGTTCCGACGGGATGGAAGATCGTCGTTGCTATGTCGCCGGCCAGGCGGGCGAGGTCGTCGTCCGTCTGGAATTGGATTCCAGGTTTCCACTCTAGAGGGGAGTACCGCCGCAGTGCGTCCTGAGAGGCGATGTTCCTTGCAACCCTGATGGAGTCAGCTGCGACCTTCCTGTCCGTCTCTGTCGCGAGATAGTTTGGCGAAATCGCCGGTGCCACCTTGAAGTCGGGGCTCTTGAGCTTCACAGTTCCCCGACTTGTAGGATTGAGATTGCAAACGCTTGCTGTGAACGCGGGGAACTCATGCAGCGGTTCACCGAATGCTTCCAGAGAGAGCGGCTGTACGTGGAATTGAATGTTGGGCCAAATTTGGTCTGGCGAGCTCGTGGTGAATACGCCTAGCTGTGAAGGTGCCATACTCATGGGGCCACTACGCCGCGCCACATATTCCAGCCCGATCTTCGCTTTGCCCCAAAGACTGGAAGTCAGACGATTTAGCGTCTTGGCGCCTTCGATTTTATAAACGGTTCGGATTTGCAGGTGGTCTTGCAGGTTTTCACCAACCCCGGGAAGATCGACCAAGACTCGGATTCCATGCTTCTGCAGCAGGCCGGGCTCGCCGATACCTGATAGCTGCAAGAGATGAGGTGATCCGATGCTTCCGGCGCAGAGAACGACCTCACTATTCGCCCACACCTTCACCAGCTCTTGGCCTCTAGCGACAGTCACACCGATACACCGCTGTGTTCCGTTTGCCTCGTGTTTGAACTCTAGCTTGGTTGCTTGAGAACTCGTCCATTGGACAAGATTCTTCCGAGCTGAGCATGCTGGCCTCAAGAAGGCTTTTGCCGTGTTCCAGCGCCAGCCGTTCTTCTGGTTCACCTGGAAGTAGCCGACCCCCTCATTGTTGCCGCCATTGAAGTCGCTGCTATGTGGGATCCCTGCCTGTTGGGCTGCATCTGCAAAGGCGTCGAGAATATCCCAACGCAGGCGTTGCTTTTCAACGCGCCACTCCCCGCCAGCTCCATGCATTTCGCTGCGGCCTGCAAAGTGATCCTCGTGCTTTTTGAACGCAGGGAGGACGTGCTCCCATTTCCATGCGTCGTCAGAGGTTAACGCAGCCCATTGGTCGTAGTCTCGGGATTGACCGCGCATGTAGATCATCCCATTGATGCTGGAGCAACCGCCCAGAGTTTTGCCACGCGGATAACGCAAGGTGCGTCCGTTCAGCCCGGCGTCGGGTTCGGTCTGGAACCGCCAATCGGTGCGGGGATTACCGATGCAATAGAGATAGCCAACGGGAATGTGAATCCACGGATAGTTATCCTTTGTTCCTGCCTCAATAAGTAGTACGCGTTTTTGAGCATCTGCACTCAGGCGGTTCGCCATCAGGGCCCCGGCAGTACCTCCTCCGATGACGATGTAGTCAAATGTAAGTTCGCTCATCCTTATATCTCCTCATATTGCTTCGAGGCTAATGGGCCACATTTTCGCCGCCCCGGCGGGCAATATGGTGCAACCGGACCAATGAACAACAAGCAATCCGAAAGCTGCTGCGGTATTCTTCCGCTGTTCTGCTCGGCGTGTCCGTGCTCGAAGTGTCGCCGTCAGATGCAGCAAAGGCCAATGATTTCTAATGAAGTGAGATATAATTTCTGCAAATATGCGCCCTCTATCGGACCTTCAGATGCTTCGGGCTTTCGCGGCGGTTGCGCGAAGCGGAAGTGTGTCCCGCGCCGCACAGCAGCTACACCTGTCTCAGCCTGCTGTTAGCCTTCAGCTCAAGGCGATGGCAGAGCAGACGGGCCTTCGGCTATTTGCGCGCAAGGCTCACGGTCTGGAGCTGACCCTTGACGGTTTGGCGCTGCTGCCCCAGGTAGAGCGTGTTCTCTCGAGCTTGGCTGAGTTGAATCACGCGACGCAACGGCTCAACAATTCTCTACGCGGGTCCCTCCGCATCGGCACCATCCTGGATCCGGAGTTCATCCGGCTCGGTAGCTTTCTCCGTCATTTTGCTGAAGCAGCGCCACACGTGGCCGTGGAGCTCAGGCATGGAATAAGTGGGTCGGTACTTGATCAAGTCGAACGCGGCGACCTGGATGTGGGATTCCACTTGACCAGCCCGAGTGAAATCCAAAAAACGACTAGCTGTAGCCATGTCTGGCAGCAACCCTTGTTGCAGTTTTCCTATCTCGTTGTAGGACCGCGTAACTGGGCAGCCAAGATACATGGCCAGGACTGGCGCGGACTAGCTGGCCTTCCGTGGCTGAAGACGCCGCCACAATCAGTCCATCATCGCTTGCTCGCATCGGTCTTCGGCCTGGGCTCCATTACCGGCATAGAGCCTACGCGGGTCGCCATGGTCGATCAGGAGGCGTCAATGATTGATTTGGTTAAGTCCGGTATCGGGTTGTCACTCATGCGTGACTCGATTGCCATGCGTGAGCAACAGGAGCACGGACTAGTCGTTGCGGATCAAGCGAAACTCGACTGTGTACTCACATTTATTTGCTTACACAGTCGCCGTGAGGATTCTGTAGTTGAGGTTTCGCGAAGCGCTCTTGCACGTGCTTGGTCGTTGTAGCTTGCCGTACCTCAACCTAATCCGGATCGATTTTATGAATTCCGCCTCCGGAGAGGCTCAGATTCCGGCTCGCCGCCTGTGTCGTCGGCGCGATTCTCGAGCCGAGCCTTCGACAAAGCAACGGCCTCATGGAGCTTCTGCTCTAGCAGTTGCCGGGGCGGCAGTTCGGTCAAATATTCAGCGACATGAATGCCAGTCTGGTCCAGCTCTAACAACTCGATGTGCTCGCGCTACTTGCCAGTGCAGAGGATGATGCCTAGCGGCGGCGCCTCCCCGGGGCTCCTGCTCGTGCTTGGCGAGCCAGCGCAGGTAGAGTTCCATCTGCCCTTTGTCGGCGGCCTTGAACTCGCCCAGCTTCAGCTCGATCGCCACCAGGCGTTTGAGGCGACGCTTGTAGAACAACAGGTCAATATTATGCCGACCTCGGCATAATCTCGATTGTTCCGATCTGCGGGTTATTCCGATTTCGTTGGTGCTTGCTGCTTGATCTGCCGAGTGACCAGGGAAGGCGCGCTGGAGGCTGGTGT
>NZ_BAAILO010000289.1:0-26823 GCF_054589115.1 Cupriavidus sp. 8B
CTTTATAACTTGTAAGCTAAAAGACCGAAGTCTTCCGCATCCGCTATCAAGCGCCCACACTTATCGGTTGTTTGTTTGTTAAAGAACTGGCCGCGGTTCGCTTTGCTTGCCGCGTCGCTGCTTTGTCTGCAGCAGAGAAACGAGATTATGAAGAACTTTCTACGTTTCGTCAAACACTTTTAATCTTTTGCTGCTTCGGCAAGCTTCGCTATTTCTGCTCTACCCGCCCTTGCTGCTAACCCCGCAACCCTTGCTCCGCCTGCTTTGCAGCGCGCTGTTCGTGTTGCGAGGGGGCGAATACTAAAGGGTCCGCACCAAACTGACAAGCCCTTTTCCGGAAATATTATGAGAGGCTTTTCAATCACCTCTTGCAGCGCACTTCCAGGAACGCATGGGAGCAAAATAAGACCCGCGGCGCGACAATCGTGCGCATGGCACGGACGAAAAAAATGGCCTGGAGCGCTTAACGCTTCAGGCCATTTTTTGTGCTTCTTTTTGTGTTTCTTTTACTGCTCGAAATAAGTGGTGCGGCTGGCAGGATTCGAACCCACGACCCCTTGGTTCGTAGCCAAGTACTCTATCCAACTGAGCTACAGCCGCACGCGAAGACGGCATTCTAGCGTAGTGACGGAAAAATGCAAGCCCCCCCCCTTTTTGCCCCCTGCCCTGGCTACCAGCGATAGCGCGCGCCCAGCGTGCCCCCGGGATTGCGCCCGGCTTTCAGCTTGACCCAAAGCTTGACGCCCCCGTTGGTGCTGCCGTGCGCGCCAAGGTTGACTGAGAGTAGACCACGCAGCATGTCGGGATCGATGCGGGTGCCGTTGATATTGATCACCTGCTTGCGGTCCTGCCAGAGATCCGCCTCGACAAAGGGGTAGATCCCGCCGACGCCGGTCAGCCGGGTTGGTTGCGTCCGGTAGACCCGCACCACCACCTCCGCGGCGCTTGCGTCCGCTGGCTGTCCGACGAGGAAGCCGGTTGCGCTCTTATCAAGGCCGGGCTGGTAGGCGAGCTGCAAGCGCGGCTGTATCGTCAGGCCGCCGCTGCGCGGCAATACGGTATCCAGCGCGAGCGCCATGCTTTGCATCCGGCCGCCAACGAAGCCGGTGGCCGAAGTGGCATCATCCAGGCGCAGAGAAAACTCGGCGTGCCGCCGACTGGCGGGTTCGGCATAGACCGGATCGCGCAAGGCCGCCGACAGCCCGGGGGCGTCGTTGTCCGCGCTGGGCGGAGCCGATGCAGGTGAAGTACCGCCGCCCCAGGAGGACCACTTGCCGATCGACGCGATCAGCGGCGCCTGGACGTCACCACCGCCAGGCACCACCGCCGGTGGCGGTGACGGGGCCTCGCCGGCCATTTGGGCAAAGGAATCGGGTTCGAGCTGGTCCCAGCCCAAACCGGAGTTGCTGCCGGAGGGACGCTCTTCGGCCTGCACCAGGGAGGTCACCAGCATCGCAAGGATCGAGCAGCAACACAGCCGGCAAGGATGGCGATGAGCGGCGTATGCGCAAAGCCCAGTCCCTGCAGTGCCTGCACCGCCTTGCGTCGCACTCGCAGATGACACGCCCCTGGCCATGACTGCAACCCCTGGCTGAAATGAACCATGTCGACTCTGCTTGAGCATAGGTCAAACAAAGCGCAAGCGTTAGGGGCCGGGCGCGCCTTGCGTGGGGCACCGCACAGGGCTGCCTGGCGGGCGACCGGAACGTGCCGGCGGCTGCCACATTACTATGCAAACCGGGGACGCTCCGCTAGGATCGCGGCTGGCCGCCGGGACGGAAGACGAAAGCCCGGCGAGCCAGCCGTAGCAGAACAAGAAGAAGCGAAACCACGGAACAGCGGAAGATCCTGATGACCAACGACCCCATTGACAGGCCTGGCAACCCTGCCGAGCCAGATGCTTCAAAGATGAAACAGAATGGCGCCACCGGCAAGATGCCGATCGCCCCGGTGCACAACGTGCTGCGCGATACCCGAGAGCTGCTCGGCAGCAGCGGCGAGCTCGAGGCCGGACGCGGCATGATCACCGCCATCCTGGCGCTGGCCCTGGGCGGGCTGAGCCTGCTGGGCGTGATCGCCTTCCATTTCCCGCAATACCTGACCACGCCCGAGCTGCGCCACAAGTATTCGGTCGACGTGTTGCGCCATGTCCTGTTTGCCGCGCTGCTGGTGTCCGGCGGCATGTCGCTGAGCAACCTGGTGCTGGGCCGCAAGCGCAGCCTGAACGCCGCGGCATTCGCACTGGTAGCACTGGCGGTGGCGTTGGGTGGCTCGCGCGTAGCCGTGGGCGACTTCCCCGATCACACGCCGTACATCGGCCTGGACTGGTTCATCCTCGACCTGCTCGGCTCGACGCTGATCTTCGTGGTGATCGAAAAGATGTTCCCGCTCTATCGCGGGCAGGCTGTGTTCCGCCGCGAATGGCAGACCGACCTGGTGCACTTCGCGGTCAACCACTTCATCGTTGGCCTGATCCTGCTGACGGTCAACTTCCTGATCTTCCGCTTGTTCGGTTGGCTGGTGCGCGACAGCGTGCACGAATTCGTGGGTGGCATTCCCTTCGTGCTGCAACTGCTGCTGTGCATTCTCGCGGCCGACCTGGCGCAGTACTGGACCCACCGCGCGTATCACGAGGTGCCCTTCCTGTGGAAATTCCACGCCGTGCATCACAGCACCAAGACCATGGACTGGCTCGCCGGCTCGCGCCAGCACATGCTGGAGCTGGTGTTCACGCGGGTGCTGGTACTGGCGCCGCTCTATGTGCTGGGCTTCAACAAGGGCGTCATCGACGCGTACATCATCATCGTCGGCTTCCAGGCGGTGTTCAACCACGCCAATGTCCACCTGCCGTGGGGCCCGCTGCGCTACCTGGTGGTCACGCCGGATTTCCATCACTGGCACCATGCATCGGATGACGAGGCGATCGACAAGAACTACTCGGCGCACTACGCCTTTCTGGACTACCTGTTCGGCACGGCCGTGAAATCCGGCAAGCGTTTCCCCGAGAAATACGGCGTGGTCGGCGACTACATGCCGGACGGCTTCGTGCGCCAGCAGCTCTTCCCCTTCCGGCCGATGCCGCCGGCGCGCAAGGACGACGAGGCATGAGTCAGGTCCGCCTGCTGGCAAGCGCCGTGCTGTCGGGGCTTGCACTAAGCGGCTGCGCGACGCAATGGGGCAGCCACCCGGATGATCTGAATCTTGGCGCGGCGCAGGGCTCGGGCCTGCCGATGCGTTTCCAGCAGATGAGCCTTGAGGTAGCGGGGGTCGACGTACGCCCGCTCGAGATCGAATCCCTGCGGGTTGGCGATATCCTGCTGTCGGCTGCACAGTCCCTCAATTCCTCGGCGATTCGCCTGGCGACGTTTTCGCAGGTCAGCCACTCGGCCGTCTACATCGGCGATGGCAACGTGGTGGAGGCCGTGGGTTCGGGCGTTCGCGTCTATCCGGTGCGCCAGGCGTTGAGCGAGGGCGACATCATCGTGGCGTACCGCCACCCGGGGCTCGACGATGACATGCGCCTGAAATTGCAGGCCTTCGCCATGGCGCAGGTGGGCCAGCCGTATAACCACCTCGGCATCGCCATGCATGCGCCGTTCTCGCTCGAGCGGCGCCTGTGCGAACTGCCGGGCGTGCCCGGCGTGGTCCGCAACGCCTGCATGCGCAGCTTCAGCGCCATCCAGATGGCGCCCAATGAGCTCGACGCGCGCAACAGTTTCTTCTGCTCGCAACTGGTGCTGGCGTCCTACCGCGCGGCCGGCCTGCCACTGACCGGCGCGGCGGACGATGCCGTATCGCCCGCCGACCTGCTGCATATGCGGGAAGGCGACGTGCCTTCGTTCCGGGTCACGCGCAAGCTGGCTTATGTGGGGCGGCTGTCACCGACGGCCGTGCTGTCGGCGCAAGGCACGCCAGCAAGCCAATCCGGTGCGGATGGCGGCGGGGATACATGGAATATGCAGCCTTGGGCGGCGGGACCCTGAGAGGGCCCTCCCAGGGCCATGCGCCGCGCCATCGCCTGATGCGAGAGCCGCGGCACAACAGTAACGCCGCAAAAAGAAAAAGGCCGCTGCTTTAAAGCAACGGCCTTTTTCATCGAGTCTTGGTGCCCAGAAGAGGACTCGAACCTCCACAGTGTTGCCACCGCTAGGACCTGAACCTAGTGCGTCTACCAATTTCGCCATCTGGGCTTCGATTCGCTACATTTCCGCTACATTTCTGCAGCGCTGCGAAGAACGACATTATGCAGACTACTGAATCTGCTGTCAACATCCGCCCTGATATTTCCTGCGAGCCGGCTCCAGCACTGCGATCACGGCTGGAAACTGGCGTGCCCGGGCCGGCCTTCCAGGTGCAAGGTAGCCGTGGCGGGACGCGTGCTCGCCACTACTTTGCCGGCCCGCAGCACCAGCAGGCGGGTGGCGCGCAGGCGGATCGCCTCGACCGCATCGCGCGCCTGCAGCAGCACCAGGTCGGCGCGACAGCCCGGCGCGATGCCATAGCCTTCCAGGCCGAGGATGCGCGCCGGTGTTTCAGTGACGGCGGCGAAACACGCGCGCATGGCTTCCTGCCCGGTCATCTGTGCCACGTGCAACCCCATATGCGCTACCTCCAGCATGTCGCCGGAACCCAGGCTGTACCACGGGTCCATCACGCAATCGTGGCCGAACGCCACCGGCACGCCGGCGGCCAGCAACTCCGGCACGCGGGTCATGCCGCGCCGCTTCGGATAGCTGTCGTGCCGGCCCTGCAGCGTGATGTTGATCAGCGGGTTGGCGATAGCCGCCACGCCCGACTCCCGAATCAGCGGAATCAGCTTCGAGACGTAGTAGTTGTCCATCGAATGCATCGAGGTCAGGTGCGAGCCCGTCACCCTGCCCTGCAAGCCAAGGCGCACGGCCTGGCAGGCCAGCGTCTCGATATGGCGCGACATCGGGTCGTCGCTCTCATCGCAATGCATGTCGACCCGCAAGCCCCGCTCGCAGGCCAGTTCGCACAGGATGCGCACGGATTCGGCGCCATCGGCCATGGTCCGCTCGAAATGCGGGATGCCGCCCACCACGTCAACGCCCATGCCGAGCGCCCGCTTGAGATTATCGAGCGCGCCCGGCGCGCGCAGCACGCCGTCCTGCGGAAAGGCCACCAACTGCAGGTCAAGGTAAGGCCGGACCTTCTCGCGTACGTGCAGCAGCGCCTCGGTGGCAAGCAGGCGCGGGTCGCACACATCCACGTGCGATCGGATCGCCAGCAGGCCCTTGGCCACCGCCCAGTCGCAATAGGCCAGCGCGCGCTCGACGATGGCGTCCTGCGTCAGCAGCGGCTTGAGCTCGCCCCATAGCGCGATGCCTTCGAGCAAGGTGCCGGACTGGTTGATGCGCGGCAGGCCGTAGGACAGCGTCGAGTCCATATGAAAATGCGCATCGACAAAGGGCGGCGTCACCAGTTGCCCCGCGGCATCGACCTCGGCAGCGGCAGGCGCCTTGAGCGCCGGCTCCACCGCCTTGATGCGATCGCCCAGGATGCCGATGTCGATGCCGGTGCGGCCGTCGGGGAGCGTGCAGTTGCGTAGGATCAGGTCGAGCATGGTACGGGCCTTGTCATTCTTATTGGTTGCCTGGAATCAGCGCTCACCCTTGCGATAGGGCTTCATCAGCGCCTGCGGGTAGGCGGCGCGGCGCGCAACAAGCACCAGCGCGAGGATCGACAGCGCATATGGCAGCATCAGGTAAAGCTGGTAAGGCAGCGGTGGCAAGCCGGGCAGGCTCGCGCCGCTTTGTTGCAAGCGCAACTGCAGCGCGTCGAAGGCGGCGAACAGCAGAGCGCCGGCCAGCGCGCGGCCCGGGCGCCACGAAGCAAACACTACCAGCGCCACGCAGATCCAGCCCCGGCCGTTGATCATATTAAAGAAGAATGCGTTGAACGCGGACAACGTCAGGAACGCGCCGCCCACCGCCATCAGGGCGGAGCCGGCCATGATCGCACCGAGGCGCATCGCGCCCACGCGAATCCCCTGTCCCTCCGCCGCGGCGGGATTCTCGCCGACCATGCGCACGGCCAGCCCGAGCGGGGTCCGGTAGAGCAGCCAGGCCACCGCTGGCACCAGCCCCAGCGCCAGCAGCGTCAGCGGAGTCTCTTCGCCGAAGACTGGCCCCAGCACACGGCCGATCAGCGGGATCTCGGCGATCCAGTGCATCGGGGCAAATGGCGTGATGGTGGGCGGCGTGGACACCGACGCAAAGCCGAGCCGGTAGCCGTAGTAGGACAGGCTGGTGGCCAGCATGGTCACGCCCAGTCCTGCCACATGCTGGGACAGCGCCAGGCTCACGGTCAGCCAGCCATGCAGCAGCCCGAAGGCCAGCCCGACGCCGGCTGCCACAGCCACCCCGCCCCACAGCGGCGCACCGTGATAGACCGCCAGCCAGCCACCGAAGGCGCCGGCCACCATGATGCCTTCGATGCCAAGGTTGAGCACGCCGGCACGCTCGCACAGCAGCACGCCCAGCGTGCCGAAGATCAGCGGCGTGGCCACGCGCAGCACCGCGATCCAGAATGGCGCCGAGGCCAGGATATCGAGCAGTTCCATCAGGCCACCTTGCCCGGGGCACCGAAGCGGATGCGGTAGCGCGTCAGCATGGTCGCCACCAGCATGGCGAGCAGCGCCACGGCCACGATCACGTCGGCAATGCTGTTGGGCACGCCCACCGCGCGGCTCATGCCATCCGCCCCCACCAGCACCCCGGCCACGAACACCGACGCCGCCACCACGCCAAGCGGATGCAGCCCGGCCAGCATGGCGATGACCACGCCCGCATACCCATAGCCGGGAGAAATATCGAGCGTAAGGTAGCTGGTACGCCCCGCCACCTCCACCACCCCCGCCAGCCCTGCGAGTCCGCCGGACAGCAACGCGGCCCACATCGTCACCCTGCGCACCGGCATGCCGGCAAAGGCCGCGGCCCGTGCATTGGCGCCTACCGCGCGCATCTGCAGGCCAAA
Organism: Cupriavidus sp. 8B; assembly: GCF_054589115.1. Classification (NCBI taxonomy): domain Bacteria; kingdom Pseudomonadati; phylum Pseudomonadota; class Betaproteobacteria; order Burkholderiales; family Burkholderiaceae; genus Cupriavidus; species Cupriavidus sp. 8B. The sequence goes on from NZ_BAAILO010000289.1 coordinate 6,997, forward strand.
CACCGTGAAGCGGTTGACCGCCCACAAGATCACGGCCAGTGCGCAAGCCAGCAACAAGCCGCTGTGCACGCGCGAGCGCTCCATCAGCTTGGCCAGCTCCAGCTCCGGCACCAGCGCCACCGATTGCGGCCAGCCCATCGCGGTGGCGTCCTTCATCGGGCCATCGAGCATCATCGAGACAAACAGCAGCACGATGAAGTTGGCCAGCAAGGTCGTGACCACCTCATCCACGCCAAGCCGGGTCTTGAGCCACGCGGCCCCAAGCAACAACATGGCACCGGCCAGCATGCCGGCCATCACCATCATGACAAAGAGCAAGCCCATGGGCAGTTGCTGCGCCCAGGGCGCAACCGCGCCATCGACCTGGCCGCCAACCGCCACCGCGGCCAACGCGCCGAGGTAGAGCTGCCCTTCCGCGCCGATATTGAACAGCCGCGCACGAAATGCCACTGCCACCGACAAACCTGTCAGGATCAGCGGCGTGGCGCGCGTGAGCGTTTCCGACCAGGCAAAGCGCGAGCCAAAGCCGCCCTCCAGGAGCAGCGCGTACGCACGCCCCACCGGTGCGCCGGCCCAGCGCACCAGCAAGGCACAGACCAGCAGCGTGGCCATGATGGCGACGATGGGCGCGGCCAGCATGGCCACGCGCGAAACGCCGGTTCGGGCTTCAAGCCGCATGGAGCACCTCCCCCTTGCCCGCCTCGGCGTGCCGGCCGCCGCCCGAGCCGGCCATGGCCAGGCCGAGCTCGCCCAACGTCCACGCCGTCGTCGGCCGGGCTTCGGTCAGGTGTCCGGCATGCATCACGGCGATGCGGTCGGCCAGCGCATGGAGCTCATCCAGGTCCTCGGAGATCAGCAGTACGGCTGCGCCTTCGCGCGCAGCCTCGAGCAGGCGGGCGCGCACATAGGCCACCGCGCCGATATCGAGTCCCCAGGTCGGTTGGCTGGCCACCACCAGCGTTGGCGCGCGGCCCTCGCCGCGCACCGAGAGCGCCCGGCCCAGGATCAGCTTTTGCATATTGCCGCCCGACATGGTCCGAGCCGGCACCTCGATACCGGCGGTGCGCACATCGAAACGCGCGACCAGCTCCCGCGCGAACCGCTGCGCGGCGGCCCGCCGGATGACACCCCAGCGCGAAAAGCGCGGCTCGCCGAGTTGTTCGCTCGCGGCGTTCTCCCACACCGCAAGATCGCCCACGACGCCTACCGCATGGCGATCCTCGGGCACGCGCGCCACGCCCGCGCCAATCCATGCGCGGGGCCGTGCCGGCATTGGCTTGCCATCCAGCATGACGTGGCCCTCGGTAGCCGCCAGCGTGCCACTGGCCAGCTCGGCCAGCGCGGCTTGCCCGTTGCCGGACACGCCGGCAATGCCGACGATTTCGCCAGCGCCTACCTGCAGGCTGACTTCGCGCAGCAGTGTCCGCCCATCCGCGGCGCGCGCGCCAACCTTCTCCAGCGCGAACACGGCGGGCGCTGCGTTGCCAATTGCGCCATCCCCGGCATCCGGCCGCGCCGCGCGCTCCGGCATGGCCACCACGCGGCCTACCATCAGCTCTGCCAGTTCCGCTTTGGTGGTCTGCGCCGCGACGCACTGTGCCACCAGCTTGCCGCCGCGCAATACGGCGATACGGTCCGATACGCGCAGCACCTCGTCGAGCTTATGGCTGATAAAGATGACCGACAGCCCTTCGGCGATCAACTGCGCCAGCGTGGCGAACAGCGTTTCGGCCTCGTGGGGCGTCAAGACGGCAGTCGGCTCATCGAGAATCAGCACGCGGGCGCCGCGATAGAGCGCCTTGACGATCTCCACGCGCTGCCGCTCCCCCACCGACAGCTCGCCCACCCTGGCCTGGGGGCGCACCGCCAGGCCAAAGCGCTCGGCCAGCGCCAGCACCTTGTCGCGCGCAGCGCGCCGCTCCAGGCGCCATTGCCACAGCGGCTGGGTGCCGAGCATGATGTTGTCGAGCACGGAGAGATTGTCGGCCAGCGTGAAATGCTGGTGCACCATGCCGATGCCGGCGGCCAGCGCCGCGCGCGGCTGGCCGGGCGGCAACGGCTGGCCGTCCACCTCCACCGTGCCGGCGTCGGCCACGTAGTGCCCGAACAGGATGCTGACCAGCGTACTCTTGCCGGCGCCGTTCTCGCCCAGCAAGGCCAGCACCTCCCCGCGCCGCAACGTCAGCGAGATATCGTCGTTGGCCACAAGCTGGCCGAAGCGCTTGGTGATGCCGGCGAGGCGCAGGATGGGGGTTGGCATGGTTGGCTGGCGATGGCGTTCAAGAGGATCTACGGTTTGCTCCCCTCGCCCAAACGTGGGAGAGGGGAGCAAACGCAGCCGGGCACTTCAAGTGGCTTTGGCCACCTTACTGCGACGACTTCGGCTCAGTTTCGACCACCTTGACCGCGAACTTGCCGTCCAGGATCGCCTTCTCTTTCGCCTTGACCTTGGTCATCACGTCGCCCGGCACCTTGCCTTCGAACGTGCCCAGCGGCGCCAGCTCCGCGCCCTTGAATTTCATCAGCGAATAAGGGCCGTAGTCCTCGCTCTTGAACTGGCCGGCCTTGACCTTGCCGAGCGCGGCGCCCACGGTGGGTTCCATATTCCACAGCGCAGAGGCCACCACGGTGGCGGGATACTGCGGCTGCGTGTTGATGACATTGCCGATCGCCAGCTTGCCCTTTTCCTTCGCGGCGTCGGAGACACCAAAGCGCTCCGCGTAGAGCACGTCGGCACCCTTGTCGATCATGGCGAAGGCTGCTTCCTTGGCCTTGGGCGGATCGAACCACGAGCCGATAAAGCTGACCGTGAACCTGACCTTGGGATTGACCTCGCGCGCGCCTTCCATGAAGGCGTGCATCAGCCGGTTGACCTCGGGGATGGCGTAGCCGCCCACCATGCCGATATGGTTGGTCTTGGTCATGCCGCCGGCAATCATGCCGGTGAGGTAGGACGGCTCCTGGATGTAGTTGTCGAACACCGAGAAGTTAGGCGCCTGCGGCTTGCCGGAGGAACCCATCAGGAAGGCGGTCTTGGGGTAGTCCTTGGCCACCTTGCGCGCAGCCGCCTCGACGGCGAACGATTCGCCCAGGATCAGCGACGAGCCCTGTTCCGCGTACTGGCGCAGCACGCGCTCATAGTCGGCATTGGACACGCTTTCCGAGAACACATAGTCGATCTCGCCGCGCGCCTTGGCCTCGTTGAGCGCCTTGTGAATGCGCGACACCCATTGCTGCTCGACGGGCACGGTGTACACCGCCGCCACCTTCAGCTTGGCTTGGGCCTGCACCGGCGCGGCGGCGCCGAGTGCGGCCACGCTGGCGGCGGCCGCCGCGAATTTCAACCAGGACCTGCGCTTACCCTCAAAACTCATGGCTCTCTCCCCTTGTTGACGATAACTCCACAGCCAGGCCGCCCGGTTCCAGCCCGCAGCCGCGCAGCAGAAGCCGCACCAGGTGGTCGGTGGCCTGTTCATAATCGCGCTGGCCCAGGTGGCTCACCCCCAGCACGGCGCACACTTGCGACTCAAAATCGGCATAGGTCTGGGTGGCGGCCCAGATCGTGAAAAACAGGTGTTGGGGATCCACGCTGGCCATCTCGCCGCGCGCGATCCATTCCCGGATCACGCCAGCCTTGCGCGCCACCAGCGCGCGCAGCGCGCCGCTGAGCACGTCGCGGATCTCCGGCGCGCCGTGCAGCAGCTCGTTGGCAAATACCCGCGAGGCATCCGGATGGCTGGCCGACAGCCGCATCTTGGCGCGGATGTACTGCTCCAGCGCCACCTGGGGCCGCTGCTCCGCGCCGATGATGTCGGTCTCCGACAGCCACAGCGCGAGCGTATGCGCCAGCACGGCCCGATATAAAGCCTGCTTGGTGCGAAAGTAATAATGCAGGTTGGATTTCGGCACGCCGGCACGCGTGGCGATCTCGTTCATGGTCGCGCCGGCAAACCCGGCCCGCGCGAACACGTATTCGGCCGCGCGCAGGATCAGCGCCTCGTTCTCCTGGCGGATGCGCCCCCCCGCCAGCTCCCGCGGCGGCGGAAAGCATGGCGGCGGCGCCGTGGCCGGCGCTCCCATTACTTGGTGCCGTAGAGGCGGTCGCCGGCGTCGCCCAGGCCGGGCACGATGTAGCCGTGCTCGTTGAGTTCCTCGTCAATGGCCGCGGTGACGATGGCCACGTCTGGATGCGCCGCCTGCAAGGCCATCAAGCCCTGCCGCGAGGCGATCAGGCACACGTACTTGAGCGTGCTCACGCCGGCTTCCTTCAAGCGGTTGAGCGCGGCGATGGCGGAGTTGCCGGTGGCCAGCATGGGATCGACCACGATCACCAGCCGCTCGTGGATGTCTTCCGGGATCTTGAAGTAGTACTCGATCGGCTCCAGCGTTTCCGGGTCGCGATACAAGCCGATATGCCCGACCCGCGCAGCGGGCAGCAACTCCAGCATGCCATCCAGGAAGCCGTTGCCGGCCCGCAGGATCGACACCAGGCACAGCTTCTTGCCCGACAGCACAGGCGACTGCATGGGCGCGATCGGGGTCTTGATGGCGATGGTCTCCATCGCCAGGTCGCGGGTCGCCTCGTAGGTCAGCAACTGGCTGATCTCGCGCACCAGCCGGCGGAAATTGTCGGTGGTGGTGTCTTCGCTGCGGACCAGCGTGACCTTGTGCTGCACCAGCGGATGATCCACCACCATCACGGACGCGGTGACAGGCGGTACGGCGGAGAGGTCAGTCATGATGCGCTCCTGGAGGGCGGTAGCGGATAGGTCTGTCTTGCTCTTGCTGTTTGCTGCTGCGCGGCACGGGTCTGGCAAACCCGCTAGAACACCGTGCCGTCGCTGTTGATGGCGAAAGGCGGTGGGCCACCGGGCCTGCGCTTGGCGGCAATGCGCCGCCCCGCGGCCCAGGTGCCGCCTTCAAGCACGCGCGCCAGCGGGAACGACTCCGCCGACAGCCCGAGCGCCTCGCGCACCGACGCGGCCACGAGATCGAGCCCCGTCACCGTGAGCGCACGCCACTCCACGATGACCGGCTCATCCACCGTGTGCGCCACGGCAGCAAAGCCAGGGTCGCGCGGCACCATCAGCTCGAAATCGAACAGCAGCCCGCCATTGCGGTATTCGGGCAAGCCCGTCAGGACCTCCAGCCCGGTCACGGTCAGGCCGGCATCTTCCAGCGGCTCCAGCAGCGAGTAGGTGAGCCACTGGGTCAGCTTGTGAAACGGCACCAGGCCATCGGTGCAGGCCGGATGGTGCCAGCAGTCGCCCAGCGACACGCCTTCCAGGCTGACGCGCCCAGGCCATACCGGCCCCAGCGCCACCAGCAGCGTGGTGAGCACGAAGCCGGCCTCGATCTGCCCAAAGCTGGCATGCGCCTTGAGGTAGTCGAACAGGTTGCCCAGCCGTGCCGGCGAGCCGAAGACCGCTGGCGTGGCTTGCGCCACCTCGCCGAGACGGCGCAGGAGCCCGGCGCGCCCATCCAGGCCCACCAGCGGGTTGTGCTGGGCCACCTGGAAGGCAGTCGCGATAGAGGACGCATCGATACGCATCAGGCGCTCGGCATCGGAGCGCAGCGGCTGACCCGGCTGGGCGGAAAAACCGCCGCGCGCGAACAGGTCGAAACTGGCCACGCCAAGCCCTTCGGAGCGCGTCAGCGACAAGTCGCTGGCGGGATCGCGATAGCGCCAGTCCGGGCCAGCGCCGGCATCCAGCAACACGCTGGGGATCACCAGGTCGATGCCGATGCGAGCGCGTTCCTCGCGGTCGGCCTCGCCGGAGAGCCCGCCGCGTTCGCACAGGATCTGCCAGCGGTCCAGCTTCTCGCCGGGGCCACCGCTCTCGAAATGGCGCCAACGGCTGTGGTACGGCACGTTGAGGTCGGGGTAGCGGTGGCGGATGGTGGTCGCCACGTAATCGGCCACGGCCGGGATCCGCTCCGGATGCCAGGTAAACAGCTCGGACGCGCCCGTTGCCACATGATCCGTCACGGCGGCGCAACGGGTGCGCACCGCTTGACCGGTCAGCAAGGCCGCAGCCGGATGGCCCGGCGGCACAGGGCTGGCCCAGCCGCCGGGGTCGTCCGCGCCACTGGTGAAGGGATTCGCGGCGCCGTGGGCGCCACCCGCCTCGGGTATCTCGTTCATTCGTGCAGTCCTCTACCCTTGGCCAGCGCGAGTTCTTCCGCGTCGGGCGGGGTATAGCTCGTGAAGTAGCCAGCCGCCACCTTGGCGTCGATTTCCACGCGGGCATCGGCCGGGATCAGTGCATCGGGAATTGCAACTTGCTCGACCACCTCGATACCCTGAGCGGTCAGCGCCCCATGCTTCATATTGCTCATCGAAGCCCAGCGGTCGATACGCTTGATGCCGAGCCAGTGGAACACATCGGGCATGAGCTCCTGGAAGCGCATGTCCTGCACGCCGGCGATACATTCCGTGCGCGCGAAATAAGTCTCGGCCCGGTCGCCGCCAACCTGGCGCTTGCGGGCGTTATAGACCAGGAACTTGGTCACCTCGCCAAGCGCCCGGCCTTCCTTCCGGTTATAGACCACCAGCCCGACACCGCCCTGCTGCGCCATCTCGATGCACACCTCGATGCCGTGGGCCAGGTACGGCCGGCAGGTACAGATATCGGAGCCGAACACGTCCGAGCCGTTGCACTCGTCGTGCACGCGGCAGGCCACCTTGGTCTCGGGCTTGCCGAGCTGGCTGACGTCGCCGAAGAAGTACAGGGTCATGCCACCGATCGGCGGCAAGAACACTTTCAGGTCGGGCCTGGTGACCAGTTCCGGGAACATGCCGCTGGTCTGCTCGAACAGGCTGCGGCGCAGCATGCTCTCCTTGATCTCGAAGCGGTGCGCCAGCCCCGGCAGGTACCAGACCGGATCGATCGCCGCCTTGGTGACGCGCACATCGCCATTGGCATGGAGGATCTCACCGTCGGGCGTGAGGCGGCCAGCCGCAATGGCGCCCATCAGTTCCGGCATATTGATGTGGGCGCGCGTAATCGCGATCGAGGGGCGGATATCGATGCCCGCGGCGATCCGGTCGCCAAAGGCGCTGGAAACGAGATGGCCCCAGGGATCCATCGAGACAATCTTGTCCGGGTCGCTCCACTGCGGGTGGGGCCCGATGACCTCGGCCGGCGAGGTATCGGTGAGATCCGCGCGATGGTCTCGCTGCAGCTTGCCGGAGGCCACTGCCAGCGCGCGGTAAACCGCGTAAGCGCCGGAGTGGGTGCCGATCACATTGCGCTGAGCCGGATTGGTCAGGCTTGCGATCACGGGACCACGCTCCGCTGCCGTGGCGGCCCCCCAGTGGATGGGCTCGGCCGGCTTGTCACGGCGCGCGTGCGAGGTCAGGACGATATGATCGGACATGGCAGCCTCGGAACGAGAATCCTGACCAAACGGTCAGGTTTACGATTCCATAGTAGGCAACCTTCGTGCCATATCCCAATGCTCGTTTTCACCTTGTGTTGCACGCCGCACGATGCCACGCCGCACCGTACGTGTGCGCACCCGCCATCGCAAACGGCGGATCATGGTGCATAGGCACCATGTAAAGGCGGCACCGGGCCGCTGGGGCCGGGTGCCGCTGGGATGTGCCTTCGGATAAACCGGAAGCGCTTTCGGGGGCGTTTGAGGCTTTCGTGCGCTCAGGTCGGCCGTTACTGCCCCGCCTGCTGCCGCTGGACCGGTTCGGGGGCGGCGGGCCACAGCGCCAGGCGCAATGCGCGCAACGGCGCACCGCTCTCCACGTAGCGATGGAACAAAGCCCCGGCGGCGTTGCTAAGCAACCAGGCCGCCACCATGCCGAGCGCATTGAGGACTGGCTGGTGCGCAGCCAGGTGGAAAACCACGGCATTCACCACCAGGCATACCGGGAAATGCACCAGGAACACCGAGTAAGAAATACGCCCGAAAAATGCCAGCCCCTGGCCCTGCGGCCAGCTCTCCAGCCAGCCGCCGCGCCGCGCCGCGCCGAGCAGCAGGGCAACCGCCAGCGCCACTGCGATGCGCAACCGGAAATCCACGACCAACGCTGCCAGCACCACGGCGCACAACACCAGCAATGCCACCGGCGAACGCTCAGGCTCGGATGCCCAGAACGCCAGCGTGCCCATGCCGTAGGCGCCGAAGAAGTAAATCGCCCAGATATCCCAAGCGGCATCGCGGTTGAACCAGAACAGCGAAGCCAACGCCAGCCCGGCTACCACCAACGTGCCCAGCGGGCTGCCGCCCACGCCGAGCCATTGCGCGCAGCGCCGGGCCACCCACAACGCCACGATCAGCAAGGCAAACAATTGCAGGTCGATCGCCACATACCAGACGCCGGCAGACAAGGCATCGAAGTCCAGCACGTTGTGCAGCAGCAGCACATGCGCCAGGAACTGGTGCAGGCCGGGGGTGCCGGGAATGGAGTCGTGATGCATCCAGGTCCGCGCGATGGCAGCGCCGGCAATGGCAATCAGGATGGCCGCGGTATAGGGCACCACCAGCTTTTGGTAGCGGCGCCAGATCGCCTGCAAGGGGTGCGGCACCATCAAATGCCCACCGGGCGCCAGGCTGCGCGCCGCCAGGAAGCCACTGATGACGAGGAACGCCTGCACGGCGATGCGCGCGTACTGCGAAAACCAGTCGAGCAGGTCGGGCGCCAGCACGTGGGCCGCATCGGACATGGGGCCGTAGAAGGCAAGATGGTGCAGCACGATCAGCTGTGAACTGATCGCCTTGAGAGCGTCAATGCACGCCATGCGCGAAGGACGGGGGCTCATTTGTTATAGGAATGCTACAAAGTACACAAGGCCCGGATTCTACTCCTAGGGAACAGCATGGCACCAAAACGGGCCGCGATGCACCGCCGCAAAGCGGGGGCAAGCGTTGCATTGATCACACATTGCATCGCAACATATGTACAAAACAGCATATTTGCGGGCGTTACCTAAAAACTGTAACGATTTCCCGCCGGTACCCGGCATGACAGCCAGAGCAGCACCGCCGCCACGCCCAGCGAAACCCAATAGTCGGTTGGCGCGCCGGCCCACCAGTGGATGTGCCAGGGCACGAAACTCGGCGCGAAGCGCGCCAGCCCGAATGCCGGGTTCAGCACGAACCAGAGAAAATCCTCGCTGATCCAGAACAGCATGATGCAGGCGATCACGCGCGCCTCGGCGCGCCAGTTCCAGCGCCCGCCGAATACCAGCGGAAGATGGAAGAACAGCGCCACGCAAGGGAATACCCACGCGTGATAGCCCGTCATCGGGCGCCCGCCCCAGAAAATATCCAGCAGCCAGTGATGCTCGATGCGCCAGGTGGGCAGGTTGGCCGCCCAGCCCGCGGCGCCCTCGATCTGGATCTCCACGTTGGCGAAGAAATAGGCCAGCAGCAGGGTCCACGCCACGGTAAGCACCAGCACCATTGGATGCCGCGACGGATAGGACAGGCCAGCGGGCCGAGGCGAAGAGGACAGGTTCAGCGCGCGCATCTCAACGCTCCGCCGCCGCCAGCCCGCCGGGGCCGGCTGGCTGGCCGCGCTGAGCCAATTGCCCGAGCACCGTTTGCAGCACCCGGCGCGCCGCCGCCGGTTGCCCCAGTGCGCTAGCCCGCGCACGCATCTGGTCGAGCCGCGCCGGCTCCGCCAGCAAGAGGCGCACCCGGTATTCGAGCGATACCAGATCGACCGCCTTGAGCGCGGCGCCTTGCTCGAGCAAGTAATCGGCATTGCGCTCTTCCTGCCCGGGAATCGGCGCATTGACCACCATCGGCACGCCCATCGCCAGGCATTCGGACGTGGTCAGGCCGCCTGGCTTGGTGATGACGAGGTCGGAGCACGCCATCAGGCGCTCCACCTCGTTGGTAAATCCGAAGGGAAAGAGCCGTCCGGGATGCGCGGCGGCAAGAATCTTGAGCCGCGCGAGCGCCGCATCGTTGCGTCCGGCGAGCACGATCAGCTGGAAATCGTGGTCCAGCCGCATCAGCGCGCCGGCCACCTCGTCAAGGCCGCCGAGCCCTTCCCCGCCGCCCATCAGCATGATGGTGCGCCGTGCCGGATCGAGCCCGAAATGCCGCGCGCAGGCCTGGCGGTCCTGGGGGCGGGAAAACGCCGGCACCACCGGAATCCCGGTGGTATGGATGCGGCCAGCCTCGATCCGGTTGGCCCGCATGCGGAATGCGATTTCCTCGCTGGCGGCAAAGTACCCCGTCATATGGGGAATCACCCACATGCCGTGCAGGTCGAAGTCCGTCACCTGCACCCATACCGGCACCGCCAGCCGCTGCCGGCGCACCTCATGCATCAGGATCTCGGCGGGCAGGAAGTGCGTGCAGACGATGGCATCCGGGGCGAACTCGTCAATCGCACGGCGCAGCGCGCGCGTACTCAGCCGCTCGGCGGCGCGCCGCAGTTTTTGCATCGGCGCGGCCGGGTCGGCCTCGGAAGTGTGCTGGTAGAGCATGCCCCAAAGGGCCGGATAGCTGTTTACCAGCTTGATGTAGAAATCGGTGTAAAGCTTGCGAAACGTGGCCGGGACATATTCCATCACGTCGAGGTGAAGCGTCTGCACGCCGGGAAAATCGGCTTCAGCGGTAAGGCGCAGTGCTTCGGCGGCGCGCATGTGGCCGGCGCCGGCGGAAACACTGAGGAACAGGATCTTTTGCTGCTGCATGGGGATTGGGGGAGTTTGGGCTTCCGGGGTGATCCCGGAGATTCCGGGATGCTGGGGATATTGGGGGAGATTCGGGGCGGCGCTCACTTCATGACGAAGGACTTGACCAGCGTCAGTTCGCCGGGCTTGCGCATCGGCACGCGGAACACCTGCTGGCGTTCGTTGGGCGTGTTTTCGTCAGTGATCAGCGCCACTTGCGCCACGGTGATGGCCTCGGGGCCAGCACCGCTGCCGTAGTAGTTCACGTAGACCAGGTAGGTGCCTGGCGGTGGCGCGGCAATCGAATAGATCTCCGGGCCATAGCCGGTGGTGACGTCGACATCGAGCGCGCCGCCGTTGCTGGCCACGCGATTCGCATAAAAGGTGTGCTGGCCGTCGGGCGCCACCACATGCAGGTCCAGGTCGGTCTGATCGCTGTCCCAGGACAGCACCACGCGCAGGCGCGGACGGGTCTTGCCCTGGTAGCCGTCGTAGAACTGCACGCGCTTGCTGGCCCCCTGTGCGCTGCGGATCTCCACGCTGTTGCTGCCGCCCGAGAAGGCATAGGGCCGCGAGAAGCGGCCATCTTCCTCGACCCGCTGCGGCATCGCCACACCGTTGACCACCAGCGTCGCCACCGAGCCGCCGCCGCGCCGCCCGCGCCCGCCGGGTGCGGGGCTCGACGCCGCGCTTGCGGCATCCGCCTCGGGCTTGGGCGCCGCACGGATGCGTCCGGCAATCATGGCGCTGGCGGCCTGCCCGGCGCGCGTGGAAACCGCCACCGCCGGGTAGTGCACTTCCTGTGTATAGGCCGAAGCGTCACCGGCCGAGTTGCGCCAGCCGTTGCGCGGCGTGGTGAACTCGATGGCACCGTCGGCACGCGCGGCACCGGCCAGCAGCAGTGCCGGCAGGGTCAGGCTGATCAAGGCTAATTTCGGCAAGTGCTGCATATCCACGGTTTCTTCCTGCATTCTTTGCGGCTGCTCTCTTCTGGCCAGGCGTCAGTGTGACGGATCGATGTGTCGAATCAGAAACGCACCGACTTCATCAGCGCCAGCTCGCCCAGCTTTCGCAGCGGCACAACGAGCGTCTCACGCTTTTCATTGAGCGTGTTCTCGTTGTAGATCAGCGTGAGCTTTGCGGTGATCAGGTCGCGATCGTTCTTGCCTTTCTCGAAGTTGTAGCCGTCGGCGTTGAAATTGCCCCAGTAGTTCACATAGAACAACCACACCCCGGGACGCGGCGCCGCGCTCGAGAAGATCTCCGGCCCCGCGCCGTCCACGCTGTCCACGTCCAGTCCGCCGCCTTCCGGCAGCAAGGGGCTGGCAAAGAAGGCATGGCCACCGTCCGGCGAAATCACATGGAGGTCGACCTCGGCCTTGGGATCGTCCCAGGTCAGCACCGCGCGCAGCTTGGCCTGCGTCTTGGTGGCATCGGCCTCGTAGAACTGCAGGCGCTGGCGCGTGGCGCCGTCGGCGGACACGATCTCCACGCTGTTGGAGCCGCGGCCGAACGCCCACGGCCGCGCGAAGCGTCCCTGCTCGTCGGCATACAGCGGCATGGCGGTGCCGTTGACCACCAGCGTGGGCGGCTTGCGGCCCTCCTTGCCGGCCTTGCGCAGGCGCCCCTCGATCAGCGTGCGGTACTTCTGCGCGCCGCGGTCCACCGGCGGCTTGGGATAGGCGGCGGTATAGCGCTCGAACTCGCTGGACAAGCCGCCGTGACGCCAGCCGCCCACCGGGCCGTCCAGATCGGCAACCGGCTCGGCCGTGGCCACCAGCGGCGCCGCGGCACAGGCTACGGCCAGCATGGTGCGGCGCCAGTTGCGGGACAGCTTGCTGGATAGGTTGCTGGATAGGTTGCGAGTGAGTGTCATGATGGGTTTTGCGTACGTACCAGCTTGCGCGCCATGGCTTCGACAAAGCCTTCGTCCTGCCCGCGCGGGTGGCGGGCGAATGCAAGATGGAGATATTCGTGGACCAGGGCAATGCGGTCGTCCTCGCTGGCCAGCCGGTGGATATAGAGCCGGTTGCGGCGCGCGTCGGCATAAGGGCGGCCTTCGCGCACTTCGCAAACGGCGGGCAGCGGCGGCGTTTCATACCCCGGCTCCGCCGCCAGCCGGCGCTCCCACTGCGGCGCGCGCTGCGCCAGCCACTGCCGCGCATTGGCCACCGCCAGGCAATCGCCGGCCACGGGGCTCTGGAATGAAGTGAGCGTGGCCTGGGGCCACCAGCGGGCCAGGATGGCATCGAAGGCCTGCCCCTGCCCGGCCGCGCGCCGGGCTTCCAGCCAGGCCATGCGCCCCTGGCCGCCCACGTCGTGGTGATAACGCACGGCAACGCCGGACAGCACCAGCGCATCGGTCACGTCGGCGGCACGCCGCGCCGTGGCGGTGGGCGCGCGCGGCAGCACGCGCTGGGTGCGGCTGCTGTCGGCAATATGAAAGCAGCCTTGCTCGCGCGTGGCTTGCTGGATCAGGTAGCTGCGCGCGGCCACCGCCAGGGCGCGGGCGGCCTCGGGCTCGGCGGTGTCGCCCTCGCGCTCGACCACGCGCGCCACGTAGTCATTGAGGCCAAAACGGCCTACTACGCGCAGCGCGGCGCCGGGCATGCGCAGCAGCGTCAGTTCGCCACGGCTTTCCACGCGCAGGCTGTTGCCATTGGCAAACTCGGCGCGGTAGGTGCCGTTGAGCGGGCCATCCGGCACGGCCTGGCGCCTTGCGCCGGCGCCGATCGTCACACCGGCAGCTTGCAGATCGCGCAGCGGATAGCGCTCGAACATGTCGACCAGCACGCAGGCGCCGTCATCGTGCACCGGCACGGCGGCCAGCAGGGGCTGCAGGCGTGGGGCAGCGCGGCGCAGCACATTGGCGCTGGCGCCGGGGCCGCCCAGCCAGATGGGACTGCCATCGGCAAGCCAGCCGGCCGCGCCGCCGATGGATGCGCCCGGCCGCGCGGGGTCGGGCATGGTCCAGGTCTTGGCCCGCAGCAGGCTGCCATAGTTGGCCAGCGTGCCTTCGCCGCGGCCCACCGTCAACACCGAGACCAGGGTCGCGGCAGCGGCCTGTTGCGCGGCCGGGGGCACGGCATGCAGTCCGGCCAGCAGATCGGCAACCGCCACGGTGCGCGCGGGCTGCATCGCCTGCATGTCCTGCAGCCACGCGGGCGCGCCCGCTTCCTTCCAGAAACGGCGCCAGTCGGCTGCGGACAAGCCCAGCCGCCGTGGCTCGAAATAGCGTCCGCAGGATTGGATCAGCGCACGCTCGCGGTCGATGCTCTGGCCGGCGGTACAGCAGTAGACCTCCTCCGGGTCGCCGCCGCGGCAGGTGTAGTCGTCGGAAGGTTTGTCGCGGCCGGCCAGGTAGCTGTAGACGAACAGCTTCCACACGCTGCCCAACGGGGTCTGCAAGCTGGCAGGCAATGGCGTGGCAGCGGGGGCTGTGGCGTTGGCGTCGAGGCTGAACAACTGGGCGTTCGCGTCCGTTAGCCGGGCAAAACGCAGGGGCTCGGCGGGCGCTGGCGTGGCAGCCAGCAAGGGCGCAGCGCACGCCGCGCCCACGGCGGCCAGCACCGCGAGCCGCCGCCACCAGGCACGGCCTGCCGCCACGCGCACTGCCCCGTTCATGCCCGCCTCACTCCACCGTCAGCGGGAAGCCCGCCGTCTTGCCATCGCCTTGCTGGGCCTTTGCATCTGGCTGGTACATGCGGAAGTAGCGCACCGGGGGCAGGTTGAACTTGCCCGGCAGCGAGAAGCGCACCAACTGGCGAAGCACCACCGGGCGCTCCAGCGAGACTACCGGCTGGTGATACGAAAGCATGCCCATCTCGTACGTCACGGCGCGCTGGAACGGCTGCAGGCCGGTGACCTTGTTGTCCGGATCGGGCAAGCCCTCGATCCGCAGGCCCCAGGTCGTGCCCTCGACCTCGCCGCCGGGCGGCAACGGTGCTTCGACCAGGCCGTAGCGGTACGTGCCCTGGCGCGGGCTCAGCACGATCTCGTCGACGTAGAGCGTGTTGCTGTCGAACTTGTCGCCCGCTTTGACCGGCTTGGCCGAGAACGTCAGGCCGGCCGTACCCGCGGCCGCGGCTTCGGCTGGCTTGCCCTCCTTTGCTGCACCATCGCTGGTGGGCACCAGGCGATAGAGCTTGCGTTCGATGCCGATCGGCAGGCGCGCCGCTTCCTGGGCGCGGCTGCGGTACGACACCACCGCATTGGTGTTGAACGACTGCGACGCTGCGTCGATGTTCTGCGGTACGGTGAGCGCCAGGGTCTCGGGCAGCTGCGACCCGCTCCAACGCCATTCGGGCAGGCCAAGCGGGCTGCGCGCGGCCTTCCAGTTGCCCTGCGGCACGCGCAGTGCGGGGTCTCCCTCGCCGGCCAGGCCGCGGCCCACCCCGCCGCCAAGGGCCTTGTTGAGCCACACCAGCGTCACCGCCCGGTCGATCGTGGGCGAGGCGGCGCCGGCGCGCGACAGCAGCGCCTGCACGTCGGAGGTGGCGGCACCCTTGCCCGCCATCAGCAGCAGGCTCTGCACCAGCGGCGACGGATCGCCCGCCAGTGTCTGGCGCGCAGCATCGGAGGCGCCGGCAAGGCCTTCCGGCATCGGCTGGCCGATCTGCTTGTAGAGCTGCGCGGCCAGCACGGTCGCCACGCGGCGGCCTTGCGGCGAATCCGGCGCGGCAAACACCAGGCTTTCGCCCACCGCCGCGCCAGGCACGTCGGCACCGGGACGGGCCAGCTCGCCGGCCACGCCACCGAGCTGCGTGGCCACCGGCAGGCCCATCTCGTTGATGAACCACAGAGCGAGCGTACGGTGCAGCAGCGGCTCCTTCATGGCTTGCTTGTAGGCTTCCAGCGTGCGCTTCCAGTGATCGGGCGGCAGGCTGATGCCCACGGCGCGCGTTGCCAGCCAGTCGGCGTAATAGGCATAGGCCGTCAGCAGCGCGCTATTGCCAACCGTATCGCCCCACCACCCAAACTGGCCATTGACCCCGGCGAGCAGCGCCAGGCGCTGGCGCTGGGTGCGCAGCAGCGCGTCGATGCCCTGGGTGCCGCCGCCCGTGTCCGCGCCGGTGGCCGCCAGGCTGCGCTGCGCCAGTGCCAGCGGAATCAGCCGGCTGGCGGTCTGCTCGGTGCAGCCATAGGGATAGGCCAGCAGGTCGTCCGCCACGCGGGCGAACTGGCTGGCGGCGCTATCGACAAAGCGCAGGCGCACGTCCTGCGCATCCGCCGGCAGCTTGAACGCCGCGTTGGCGCCGGCCAGCGGCAGTGTCAGCTCGCGCTGCGAGAGCCAGCCCGTGGGCTCGACCGTGAGCGTGCTCTGCAGGCGGTCCAGCGTCTTGCCTTGCAGCTTGATCTCGGCATTGACCACGCCGCCCTGCAATGCGCCCTGCGCAACCGGCAGGCGCACGTAGTTGGCGCCACGCTTGAGCGTCACGCTCTGGTTGACGTTCAGGCCAGCGCCGATCACCACGAGGTCCGCGGCCACATCCTGCTCGCCCTGGTTGAAGGCCACCATGTCGATGCGCGGCACGTCCTCTGCGCGGTAACGCTGCGGCCCGGTCCATTTGAGATACAGGCTCTTGTCGGACCGGATGCTGGCGGTGCGCTGCCCGACCATGCCGTCGCCCGACATCGCGCGCACCGTGATGCGCCAGCGGGTCAGGGAGTCGGGCATGGTGAAGCTCATGCGCGCGCGGCCGTCGGCGCCGGTACGCAGGTTGGCCTCCCACGCGGCAGTGTCTTTCTCGTCCCGGCGCGGGCGCTCCAGCACCTTCACGCCACGTTCGTTATAGCGGCCGCGCTCAGGGCCACCGGCCCCGGGCTGGCCCGACATGGCGAGGTCATAGCCGATGAAGTTCAGGCTGGATGTGGTGCGCACGCTGTTGCGGCGCGGATGGTAGAAGAAGTCGACGATGCTCGGGGCTATCTCCGGCTGTAGCACGTAGACCATCTCATCGACCACGCTGACGGTGAGATTGGCCGGCACGGCCTTGCCGTTGAAGGCGCTGGCAAGGTCCAGCGTGACGGTCTCGCCGGGGGCGTAGACAGGTTTGTCGCTCTTGACCGCGAGCTCGATGGTGGGCTGCACCACCGCGATGCCGGCGTTCTGGAACACGTAGTCGCCATCCTTCACGTACAGCACGGAGAACGTCATATTGGGGCTGAAATCGTTGCCCACCTTGATGCGCGCACGCCATTGCTTGTCGGCGACCTTCTCCAGCGAGAGCCAGTCGCCGCCCTTGGACAGCAGGCCGCGCCGCTCCACCCGGTCGCGTTCCAGTGTCAGCAAGGCGTCTTCCACGGCGAGCGGGAACGTCACCAGCGCTTCGGCCGTGTCGCCAATGCGGTAGCGGTCCCGGTCGAACACGATCTCGATATTGCCAGGCACGGTCTGCAGGCCCTCGCCCGCCACCCAGTGGCTGGCGGCGGCCAACAGGTTGCCGGCGCCGTCCTTGACGGACAGCGTGTACGAGCCAGGCTGGTCGAACTTGACCGGGAACGACACGGCGCCATTTGCAGCGGCACCAAGCGTGCCTTCGCTGCGGGTGCGCGATTCCAGCCGCACCAGCTCCCACTTGGCCGGGGCCTGCGCCGATGCCTGCCCGGCAGCGGCCAGCGCCTGCAATTGGAAGGTCACGCTCTGGCCCGGGTTGGTGAAGTTGGCCGGCGCCGTCAGCCTGTACGGCGTAGCGCCGCGCGCGATCAGCAGTTCGCGCGTGACCTTGACCCGATAGGCCGCACCGTCGTTGGCGAACACCGTCACCACGTAACGGCTCGGGTCCTTGGCGGCAGGCAGCACCAGCGCGGCATTGCCGCTGCCGTCGGTGATCAGTTCCTGCTGCTCCAGCTTGACCGGGAACAGGCCGGCATATTGCAGCTCGCCCTCCACCATTGTCACCTGCTGCGCGCGCAGGCTGACGGACAGCTTGGCGTCCTTGACCGGCTTGCCGTCGGGATAGCGCAACTGGATCTTGCCCTTGACCGCCTCGCCGGTAGCGTAGTCGGCCTTGTCCAGCGCGAGATTCACGTCGAAATGCGGCTTGATGTACTCGGCCACGCGGAAGGCACCGCCGTAGGTGTTGCCGCCGTAGTCGAAGCGCAGCGTATAGCCGCCGGCCAGTGCATTGCCGGGCAGCGTGAAGCGCGCGTCGGCGCCGTTGTCAGCGGCCAGCGCGGTACCAAGGGTGGCCAGCGGCGCGCCGTTGGGATCCAGCACTTCCAGCTTGATATCCCCCGGCGCCGCGGGGCCGGACTCGGTGGCGTTGCGGAAATTGCGGCCGATGAACTTGACCCGGACTTCGTCGCCCGGGCGGTACAGCGGCCGGTCGGTGAAGGCGTACAGCTTGGTGTTGTAGATCTCGCTGTCGTAGTAGAAATTCTCCGAGATAAACGCGCCGCCGGCCGGGTCCACGCCCAGCAGGTAGCTGCGCTCCGGGCTAGTGTGGGCCAGGTCCGCCGCACCGTCGGCGCCAGTGGTGGCACTTTGCAGCACGCCCAGGCCATCGGTCCAGGCGAGGCTCGCGCCGGCAACCGGGCGCCCGCTCTTGCGCTGCGCGGCCCAGACCAGCATGCCGTTGCCGGTGCTCTTGGTAATGGCCACGGTATCGGACACAAACAGCAAGGTATGGGCGCGGTAGGTGCCGATGATGCCTTCCACGATGTACAGGCCCGGCTTGAGCTTGCCCAGCGGCACCATCACGTTGCCGGCATCGCGCGGCAGGAATTCGCTGCTGCTGCCTTCCAGCTTGACGTCCTTGGGCGGAGCGATTTCCTTGGCATCCCAGATCGGGTAGCGGAAGCGCTCGACCACGTCATAGCCCTTGAGGGGCTCGTATTGCGGATTGTTCTCGAAGCGGGTCGGCTGGGCAATCTGGTCGCCCATGCTGAACTGCGGCGCGTCCTCTACCGCCTTGCTGCGGGTCGCGAACGACAGCACGCGCTGCCATGCGCGGCGCGCCTGCTTGTACCAGCTATCCCACAGGTAGGACAAGGTATTGGCCAGCCCTTCGCCGCGGTAGTTCGCCTTGATGTCGAGCCGGTGCAGGTTCTTCTGCGCCTTCAGGAAGGCGATCGGATCGGCGACCCGGTACACGAGGATGTCGGCGCCGCCGTAGCGCTGCAGCTCGCTCTTGTATTCGCGGCCCGGGGCTTCCAGGCGCACCTGCGCCGTCTGGTCGCTGCCATAGCTGGCGTCCGAGAGCAGGAAGAACGGCTGGCCCTGGAAGGCGCTATAGCCGCTTGAGGGCACGGTGTCGAGCGTGACGCTAGGCCGCTCGGCGGCGCCAGCCACCTGGGCGCCTGCCAGCAGGGCAAGCGCCAGCAGCGTGCGGGAGATGGACGAACGCAGGGCGGAACTCAGGGCGAAACGCAGGGCGGAACGCAGAAGCGCGCTTGCGCGCGTCATGACGACAAGCATCGTCTTTACCTCGACAAAAAGGCGAAACGGAATACGCCGATGAAATTGGGATTGCCATCCTGCGGCTGCCAGCGCGAATCGTTCCATTGCATCAAGCGGGAAAGGGTGACAGCACGCAGGCCGTTATCGGTACGGGTCACGGTGCCGGTGTGATAGGCCAGGTATTGGCCCATCCAGATCATCAGGTGCTGTTCATCACCCTGGTCGTAGAAAAGCAGGTCGCCGGGCTGGGCCAGGTTGACGTTCCTGGCGACAAAGCGGCTATTGCCCTGCACCAGGGCCAGGGCCGAGGCATAGGCCCCGGTGCTGCCGTCGGCGCGGGTCCAGCGCTGGCCAAGCGTGCGCTGGCTCGGGCTCAGGCTCAGCTCGGGCGGCAACTGGCGTGCCGAGGCGCCGCCTTGCATGCCGTTGGCGCGCAGCCAGCGCGCGTCATGCACCTTGAGCGCTTCGCCCACGGCAAAGCGCACCAGGCCCGCGCAATCGCGCTGGTACCAGCGTGGGGTCGGGCCCTGGCGCAACTGCTCGCCGACGATGCGCACGAACCAGGCGCGAAACGCCGCCGATTGGGTGGCATCGAGCGCATCCGCCTCGGGCGTGTCCGACGCCAGGCCGGACAAGGCCCAGGCGTGACGGCCACCGGCCAGGGGCAAGGCCAGCGCCAGCGCCGCCAGCATCGAGCGGCGGCCTCGGCTCACAGCGATCACTGCGTGGCCTCTTGCTGCGCCGGCGGAGCCGCGGCCGGCACGCCGCGCGGCGTGCCGG
>NZ_BAAILO010000289.1:26935-28708 GCF_054589115.1 Cupriavidus sp. 8B
ACGCCCCGCAGGCAGGTTGTCCGGCAGGACCAGCGAGACCGCCGGGTATGCCGCAAGGGTCTTCAGCTTGGGGAACAAATGCGCGCGCGCCGCGTTCAGGAACAGGGCCTCCTGGTCCGCTGGCAGAGCCTTGGTGGCTTCGCGGCGCACCAGCGGCGCCAGCGTCGACGGGGTGAAGCTGAGCACGGTACGGGCCTGCTGGCCGCGCTGCATGGTGTCGGCCACCGCGGGAAAGCGCTTGCCCTGGACCGCCAGCGCGTCATCCACCAACGCGCCGTCAGGCGAGAACAGCACGGCGTTGCCGGCCAGTGCCAGCGTCACGGGGAAATACGCGCCCGCCGAAAGCTGGGCCGCGAACGGCGCCGCCTTGCCCTCGCGCGTGCCATAGGGCGAGCTGACCGCGCGCGACCAGAGCACCGCGCCGCCCGCGCCCTGGCGGTTCTGCACCGGCAGGCGCGCATAGGCGCCCTTTTCTGCGCCCTTCTGCGCGCCGGCGTTGGGTTCATAGGCGCCGATCACTTGCTCGAACAGGCTCGCCAGCACCGGACGCAGCGCGCCAGCGGCATCGGCCGACCTGACGCGGGCCATGAACAACGGCGCCACCAGCGCCGACTTGCTGTACCAGCACACGGCGGCCGGGCCTTCGAAGGCCTGGCCCACCTGCGTTGCCAACTCGTCCTTGCCACCGCTGACCTTCTGCAGCATCTTGCCGGCGGCCTGCCAGTCGACCGGCAGCGTGGCGCACGCTGCGGGGTCCGCCGGCAAGGCTTTCCAGAGCTCGGCCGTGTTCCACTCGCCCGGCAGGCGCGCGCCATCGACCAGCACCGCGCTGTGCCACGCGGCATCGTCGGCGCCGGCAAAATCGAAGCGCAGCGCTTCGATGCCCGGGAAGAATGCCTGGTAGCCAAACGAGAGGTAATTCGCGCCCACCAGCACGCGGTGGCCCTTGGGCGGGCCCTTGACTGCGTCGAGCGCGAACGATTGCAGTGGGGTCTCGCGCGCGCCGGCATCGTCGGACAACCAGGCGGCCACCGCCTTGGCGCGGGCGCCAATGGGCTTGCCCTCGGCGTCCAGCAGCATGCCGGCTTCGGACAGGATCACGAGGCGATCGCCCTTGCCCGCGAGCAGCAGGCTGCGCGCCGGGCCGATCCGCAGCGCGTACAGCGGCGTGCCGTCGACTTCGCCGGCGCGGCTCAACTGGGTATCGGCCGGGGCGATGGTGCCAAGTGTCTGCAGCACCTTGGCCAATCCATTGCGCTCCATCGACAGCGCCCAGTAGCGCAGGGTGCCATCGGCGCCGCGCCACGCCATGAGCCGGCCCGGTTCGTCGAACACGCGCTTGAACAACGCATCGGCCCAGTCCAGGTCGTGCTCGAAGGCAATGCGGCGCAAAGCGCCCGAGGCCGACAGGCGGCCTTCGTTGTCTTCGTAGTAATTGACGAAATCTTCGGTGAGCACGTCGCGCAGCAGCGGCACGCGGAGCATATCGCGCGGCAGGCTGGACAGGCTTTCGCTGTCGACCAGCGCATCGGGGCGGCTGAAATCGAGCTCAAGCTGGCGGGGCTGCCCCTTCCAGGCGCGTCCGAACGGGTGCCAGACCGCTTGGACGGCAACCCCAGCGGCAATCGCCAGTACGGCGGTGCCAAGCGCGATTTTCTTGCGCGAAATCTTGCGCGAAATCTTCATCAGTTCGCGCGGGAAACATCGGCCTTCAGGCCGGTGAGGGATAGCGCGCGACGCGAAGCGTCGCCCCTGTGCCCGCTCTCCTTCGTG
>NZ_BAAILO010000290.1:0-26821 GCF_054589115.1 Cupriavidus sp. 8B
ACTCGAGGTGTTCGCTCGTATGCTCAAACAAGTTTCTCATCCCCCAACTTCAATTCACTGACGGGGTGTTGCACTTGGGACTTGAAACCGCCATGCGATTCTGGGAAATCGCGAAACCTTACTGGTTCTCGCATGAAAAATGGAAGGCCAGGATACTACTTGTCGTACTGATTCTGCTGCTCCTGGGGCAAACCGGAACCAATGTACTGTTCAACGAACAATCCGGGGAATTCACATCGGCATTGGCAGCAAAAGATGCCGGAAGGTTCTGGCACTCCATTGGCGTATGCGTCTATGTCCTGATCGCGGCCGTTCCGATCTACGCCTTCTACTACTACGTTAGAAACAAGCTTGGCATCCACTGGCGGCGCTGGCTGACCGGCCACTATTTGGAAAAATATTTCATGAATCATGCTTTCTATAGGCTTAATTCCAGTTCGGAGATAGACAATCCAGATCAGCGGATTTCGGAGGATGTCAACACATTCACGAATCAATCCCTATATTTTCTGTTGCTCAGCCTGGGCGCACTCTTACAGCTGTTTGCCTTCAGCGGCGTGCTCTGGTCGATCTCCAGGGAGTTGGTTCTGTTTCTTGTGATCTACGCGATCGCTGGCACGCTGGTTTCGATCTTCCTTTTTGGGCGAGTCCTGATCGGACTGAATTTCTACCAACTGAAACGAGAAGCAGATTTTCGCTATAGCCTGATCCGGGTACGTGAGAACGCCGAGTCGATTACCTTTCATCGTGGCGAGGCACATGAGTCCCTTCACGTGAGGGGCCGCTTCGACCATGTCTTCGCGAATTTCAACAAGCTTATCAAATGGCAGTTGAATCTTAATTTCTTTCAGTATGGTTACGGATTCATAACCATCATGCTGCCGAGTGCCATTGTCGCTTCACGCGTCCTTTCCGGCGAGCTCGAAGTCGGTCGGGCTATCCAGGCAGCCGGCGCCTTTGCCGCGATATTGGCCGCTCTTACCGTCATTGTCGATAATTTTGAAAGCCTGAGCCGATTCGTCGCCGGACTCGACCGGCTGAACACGTTTTCGAGTTCGCTGGCCGAATCGCCAGCAGTGCCTCGCCAAGCCGGGAACAGGATCGAAGCCATGCGAGACTCTCGCCTGGCGCTCGAGCATGTCACCTTGCACACGCCAAATTTCGAACGGACGCTCGTCAGGGATCTCACCGTGTCGATCAACCCCGGGGAGGGATTGCTTATCGTGGGTGCAAGTGGCGGCGGTAAAAGTTCGCTGATGCGCGCGATCGCGGGGTTGTGGAACAGCGGTACCGGGCGCATCGTGCGGCCGGAAACCGAGCAAATGCTGTTCTTGCCGCAGCATCCCTACATGGTGCCGGGAAGCCTGCGCAGCCAGTTGCTCTACCCCAATCACAATGGCCGGAAGGTGTCCGACGCGGAACTCTTGCTGCTGCTAGAGATGGTAAACCTTCCGGACATCGCGGAAAGATTCGGCGGTCTAGATGCGGATCTTGACTGGGGGAAGGTTCTCTCCGTGGGAGAACAACAGCGTCTCACCTTTGCCCGCGTGCTGCTTGCAAAACCACGGTACGCCATGCTGGATGAAGCCACTAGCGCCCTCGATATTGGAAACGAAGAACGCCTTTACTTCCAGCTATCGAATGCGTCGACGACGCTGGTCAGCGTCAGCCACCGCCCCACACTCCTTAAGTATCACCAACAGGTGCTGGAGCTGACGGGAAACGGGGAGTGGAGGCTGCACCCCTCGCAGAGCTACCAGTTTAGCTGGTAGCCGATGGTGCCCTCTCGCACGGCGGCAGAGCCGATCTGAGAAGGCTGCATTCGCAATGCCTGCACTTGAACGCGCCACGAAGCAACGCGTCAGAGCAGCTCCCGCTGGCGCCGCCCTACGGCTGCTTCTTGGATTCCTCCTTGGCGTCACCATACGAGGCCTGTGTCGTGCCGACGATCTGCTCGATCTTGCCAGTCATCTGGGTCTTTGTTTCCCGTACCTTTGCCAAACAGTTCCTTGATCCTCCCCTTAGTCTTCTCGATGCGACCGCTCACTTGACCTTTGTTCATGACATTGTCCTTGGTGAAAGCGGATGGGCGGCCAGCTTGACGCTTACCGGTCGTCACGCGCGCCAGGCGCGCCTCTGTCGGGCGCCACGCCGGTGATCATTGTTGAGGAAATCAGGTTGGCATTGATTCGACGCGATGCCGGTACGAGGACGGACATTGGCAATGTCTCTATTTCCGGCCCGTGCCCGGGATCGCCGAGTGTCGAATACCGAAGCGACGTCCTGCAACGCCGCTTCCCTCGTCCTTGTCCGGTGGCGGACAGACGCGAGCCGGGATTCGGCGCACAAGAACTATGCGATCGCGCCGCCAATGCTGGTGAGCGCCCGGCGAGGTCAATCAAGTCCACGGAGATCGATCATGAAACTCACTGCGCCTTCATTCCGGCCGAAGACTGTATTCGTGCTGTCAGCCACGCTACTTTCTGTGCTGGCGCTGGCGGGCCCCGCCGGGGCCATTACGGCCACGGATTCGCAGGGGTCCGCGCAAGTTTTGAAGATGGCGAAGCAGGACCGCATCGAGGCACACATCCGCGATCTTCATACGAAGCTCCAGATCACCGCCGCCCGGGAACAACTCTGGCAGAAGGTCGCGCAGGTCATGCGCGATAACGCGAGCAAGATGGAATCGCTACGGCAAGCGCGGGAAAATGATGTCAAAGACATGACCGCTGTGCGCGACCTCCAGTCCTATGGGGAGATCGCCGACGCGCATGCCGATGGCATCAAGAAGCTAACGCCCGTGTTCCAGGAACTATACGACAGCATGTCGGACGTCCAGAAAAGGAACGCCGACCTGATCTTCCGGACCAGGCACCCGCACGCTTCAAGGAAAGGCTGAGGGCTGAACCTGGGCAGCAAACGCAGACGCAGGCCACGCGATGCGGCTCGGGCTCCCGCTCAAACACTGGAGATCATTGTGAAAACCTCAATAGCTTGGTCAAGTCGGACGCGCTCGGCAAGCGCGAGGATCGCCAAGGCATTTGGCCTGACGATGGTAACTGGTGGCCTGTGGGCGACGCCGGCGTTCGGCGAAGACAACCACGACCATCCCAGCCAGCAGCGGCGCGGCCAAAATCATGACTATCAGCATCGTCCGGGCCAGCAGGAGGCTGGCGGGAACTGGCACGGCAATCAACGCGACGACCGCCGTGGCGGCAATGGCTATGGCAACCAGCGCTATCGCTATGACGACCAGCGCTCTGGCTACGTCTATGCGCCGCCCCCCGTCACCTACGTGCCGCAACCATCACCCGGAGTCACCCTGGTCTTTCCTCTGCAGTTTCGCTAACCGGGTGAGCACAGCTGGCATACCTCGCCAGCGCTTGGCCTCAAGCAACGCCGCGAGATAGTGGCTAGTGCCCTGGGGCAGCTCCATCCATTAGCGTGGCGCTACCTATCGGCTTCCCTTGCTCATGTCGTGTCTCCGTACGCTGTCGTACCACATCAGCGTCCGCGTTGGCGTAGCCTTAACAAATGGGGGGACAGCCCCGAGACGATATTGCGGAGCGGATAGTTCAAACTGATTGCGATTGGACCGGTTGTTGCAGCCCACACGGGGCTGTTACGCATGAAGAGGAACGACATCGCAAACCTATGAGTAGTTATGTCTGATTCAGAAGATCCGCGCTTTGCGAGGCAAGCGGCGCATCTCAAGCCTTCTGATCTCTCCAGCGTGCAGGGCCTGATCAGCCTCGCCGTCGGCGTGACGGTAGTCGCCGGTCTCTATTTTGGGCGAGACGTTCTGATCCCGATCACACTTGCGATCTTGCTCAGCTTCCTTGTGGCACCTCTGGTCAATTTCTTTTGTCGTATAAAGCTAGGCCGGATTGTTTCGGTTCTACTCGCTGTGATAATTTCGGTTTCGGTGATGGTCTTGTTGGGGGTCGTGATCACCGCGCAAATTACGGATCTCGCCGTCGGCATCCCTCGTTATCAGGCCACCATCGAAGAAAAGATTCATACCGCGCATCGATTGACCGTTGGAAGGCTCAGCAGTCTGGCCGGCACCGCTGGCAAGGCGTTTCAGCGGGCAACCGTGGATTTGCCACAAGCGACTCGCGGACCCCAGTCCGTCTCGTCGGAGGCTCAACCGCCCGCAGCGCTTGCCGTCGAAGTGCGCGAGCCGGCTCCGACGGCCTTTCAGTTGGCACGGCAAGTGCTATCTCCCGCCATCAGGCCGCTTGAGACCGCCTTCATCGTATTCATCGTGACCATTTTTATCCTGCTGCAGCGTGATGACCTGCGAGATCGGGCAATCCGGTTATTTGGCTCGGGCGATTTGCATCGGACCACCACCGCAATGGACGACGCCGCGCGGCGTCTCAGTCGATACTTCGTTTCGCAATTCGGCGTTAACGCGACCGTGGGCGCTGTTATCGGGACAGGGCTGTTCTTCATTGGCGTACCAAGCCCAGTGTTGTGGGGCATCTTGGCCGCGCTGCTGCGTCTTGTACCCTACGTCGGAATCTGGATCGTCGCTATTCTCGCTACCGCACTCGCCGCAGCAGTCAGTCCTGAGTGGTCCATGGCGATCTGGTCACTGGCGCTTTTCGCGACCGTCGAACTGCTAGCCGCTCAGGTCGTTGAGCCGATGTTATATGGCCATAGCACCGGCCTTTCCCCGTTTTCAGTGGTGGTCGCTGCGATTTTCTGGAGTTGGATATGGGGCCCGGTCGGACTCATCCTGTCCACCCCGCTGACTCTTTGCCTGGTTGTCCTCGGCCGGCATGTTGGGCGACTCGAGGTTCTCGACGTGCTGCTGGGCGACCAGCCGACGCTGACTCCGGTTGAGAATTTTTACCAACGAGTGCTCGCCGGCGATCCGGATGAAGCACTTGAGCAAGCCGAACTCCTGCTGCGCGAACGATCACTCTCCTCCTATTACGATGAGGTCGCCCTCAAGGGATTGCAGCTCGCGGCCAACGATGTGTTGCGCGGCGTTGTAACAGCCGCGCAACTGGCGCGAATAGAGGCCACAACGAACGATCTCGTCGAGGGTCTGGACAGCTTCGTGGACATTGATCCGGTCCCAGCCGACGCAAATGGCCACGAGTTCGCGTTGGCACCGTACGTCGATGAACAAGGAGTTCCGCGCCAACCGACTCCATACGGCCCCTCGCCAAGCATCGAAAATCTTACGGCGCGAAGCGCCGAAAGCCTCGTCCTTTGTATAGCAGGAAGGGGACCGCTCGACGAGTTGGCATCGACCATTCTTGTCCAACTCCTTGGAAAGCACGCTCTTGATTGCCGAGTTGTCCCCCACGAAGCGGCCTCGCGCGCCAGAATGCACAATCTGGACGTCACCGCGGCGACGATTGTGTGTATTTTTTACCTAAACATTGACGGCATTCCGTCCCACCTGCGCTACCTTGTGCGGCGCGTGCGGCAACGTTTTCCGGACGCGTCGATCGTCGTGGGCCTCTGGCCAATTGGCGATACAGATCAGTGGAGCGAAGCTCTCCAGAGCGCCATCGGTGTCGATCACTATGCCACTTCGATTCGGGGTATGGTTAGCGCCTGTTTGGCCTCCACCAGAACTGCAAGTGCGATCGCACCATGAGCCACATCTTGGCGGCGTGGTGACGCAAAACCAGGCACGCCACACACGGGAAAGATCACACACCATATCGAGCCATTCTTCACCGCATGCCACAGTCAAGACTTCACCACGCTGTAGCACTCGCACACGTGCTTCTCAAGACCCGGCCGATCGAGGACCGCGACCGAACGGAAGTCCGACCAGTACAACGTGTGGTGCTATCCGTGCCCACTCGGCATCCGGTAACACCGCAAGAAGACAGTTGGCTTTCAGATCGTGTGTGACGCTCATGGCGTCGCCCTTCCTAACCGAGTGATGTTAAGCAATAAGTAGATTTCATCATCCCCGAATAGTCCGACGCGGGGAACTAGAAGGGCACTTAATGAATTTAGGGAAGCAACGCAGCAAATAGAACAAGACCGGTTCTGACATTCAGGGACGGAACCGTGCAACCGTGCCGCCTAAACCGCTGAAGAAAATTATCCGAACTGTACGGCCCCGGACGGCGGCGGGTGCCAGGGACGGGCTATACATAGAGGAACGAATGCACCCAAAGCCTTGCGGATCAATTGAATTTCGACAAGATACGTCTTGCAGGATTGAAGTCATCCGCGCCACAGATCGGTAACGTGCAGTCATGACGCCATTCGGGGATTACGCATCGGACTCGCCTGCCTGCCTATCACTTCGTCTTCCTCGCCTTCAGTCATGGCCACCACTTTCAACTGCGATCTCGCCGCGACACCGCTCCCACTGGCACACCCCTGGCAACACACCGTGGGAAGCTGTCACGCACCCATAGCGCTCCGCGCCGATTGGCAAGCCCAACTGTGCCGTGCACATCTCGATCTCGGCTTCCGCCATGTGCGCTTTCACGGCATCCTGTGTGACGACATGAGTACCGTCAGTTATGGCGGCAACCGGTGGTCGTACTCATTCTTCAATGCCGACCAGATATTCGATTTCCTGTTATCCATTGACATGAAGCCGCTCATTGAACTGTCATTCATGCCGACGGCGCTGGCGTCTGGCACGGCTACCGTATTTCACTATCGTGCCAACATAACCCCTCCAGCGGATTATCGGCAGTGGGGCCTGTTGATCCATGAACTGGTAAGCCATTGGGTCGCGCGCTATGGCATCGCCGAAGTCTCCCAGTGGCTGTTCGAAGTCTGGAACGAACCCAATCTGCGACAGTTCTGGACCGGCGACCAGTAGGGCTATTTCGCGCTCTATCGCACCACAGTCGACGCGATCAAGCGCATCGACGATCGCCTGCAGGTCGGCGGCCCCGCGACCGCGCAGAATGCCTGGATTGACGAGTTCATCGGCTATTGCGAGCAGAACAGGCTTGCCGTCGATTCCATCAGCACACACTTTTACCCCACCGACGCGTCTCCTCAATTTGGCCCAGACTCAATTTCGCAACTGGAACACGCGCCGAAGGATGTGATGCGAGAGCGTGCCTTGCAAGCACGCGCCCAGGCGCGCGGACGTCCCCTTCTGTATACCGAATGGAATATCACCGCCAATCCGCGTGATCCGCTGCTCGACCAGGCATTTGCCGCGGCGCTGGCGGTGCGGATTGCAATGAGCGTGGACGGCATCGTGGATGCGTATGGCTATTGGACGTTCTCCGACCTCTTCGAGGAAGGCGGCTTCCCGAGCGCTCCCTTTCATGGGGGCTTCGGCTTGTTGACTTTGCACGGCATTGCCAAACCGGTTTATCGGGCATTCCAGCTGATGCTGCGTCTTGGCGATGGTCGGCTTCCCGTCCTGGGCAGCCATGAGACAGTCGCCGTCTGGGTAGGAAAACTGAACACTGGCCAGCGCCCCACCTCCAGTGTATTGCTGGTCAACCAGGCGATGCCGCGTCATCCCATTCGCAGTGAAACGGCACAGCTGAGGCTCTCCGGGACGGCCGGCCGGCGCCCGTGCCGGGTAACCGTATCGCGCATCGACCCGGATCATTGCAACCCGGTGGCGGCGTGGCGCGCGCTTGGGCAACCGGAATACCTGATCACTGAAGATGTCGAGCGAATCAGTGCCGCGGCGATGCTTTCGGATGACGTGCATGCCTTCCTTTTCGATCGCGAAACGACAGTGATCGAGGTCGTCCTGCCGCCCCAATCGGTGGCATCGCTGCAAATTGAATGGAGCCCGCCGTGACGGATGTCGTTCGCCAGGAGCAGAATTCCGCAACTGACATGCTGCAAAGCCTGCAGCGGGATTCGTTTGCGTACTTCATACATGAGGCGAATCCGGCAAACGGTTTGGTGTCCGACAAGACGCTCGACAACTGGCCGGCCAGCATAGCGGCAATCGGCATGGCGCTCACGGTCTACCCGATCGGCGTCGAACACCATTTCATATCGCGCAACCACGCCTTGCAACGGACGTTGGCGACGCTGCGGTTCCTGGCAGGCAGCGAGCAGAGCACTGCACCCAATGCGAGCGGCTACAAGGGGTTCTATTATCATTTCCTGGATATGACGTCAGGTCGCAGGGCCTGGCATTGCGAGTTGTCGAGTGTCGATACAGCGATCCTGGTCGCCGGATTGCTGACTGCTGCCGCGTACTTCCAGGAGGCTTCAGCCGGCGAAACCGAGATCAGGCGGCTGGCGGATATGCTCTACAAGCGGGTTGACTGGCGCTGGATGCTTGGAGCCGCTCCGCTTGTGTGCCACGGTTGGACACCGGAACATGGATTCCTGAAATGGCATTGGGAAGGTTATGACGAAGCGCTGATCCTGTATGTCCTCGCGCTTGGGTCGCCGACCTTTCCCATTCCCGAACGCTGCTACCTGGCATGGTCCAAAACCTATCGATGGAAGACCATTTACGGGATCGAGTATCTATACGCCGGTCCGTTGTTCATCCATCAGTTGTCGCACGTCTGGATCGATTTTCGCGGTATCCGCGACCCGTTCATGCAGGAGCGTGAGTGCGATTATTTCGAGAACAGTCGCCGCGCTGCCTTTGTACAGCAGCAATATGCGATGCGGAATCCGCTCGGATTCATGCTGTATGGGGAATTCTGCTGGGGCACGTCCGCCAGCGACGGACCCGGCGCGGTCTCCAGGAACGTCAACGGCGTGCCGCGTATCTTCTTCGACTATGTTGCGCGCGGGGCGCCCTATGGCCCCGATGACGGCACGCTCGCACCATGGGCCGTGGTGGCCTCCCTGCCGTTTGCCCCCGAGATCGTATTGCCGACGATCGAGCACTTTAACCGACTCCGGCTCTGTGAAGCCAATCCTTATGGCTTCAAGGCGTCTTTCAATCCAACGTTCCCATGCGAACCCGCCCGCAAAGCCGGTTGGGTGTCGCCCTATCACTTCGGCATCAATGAAGGACCGACGGTCATCATGATTGACAACTACCTGACCGGGCTGGTCTGGGCGCTCCTGCGGCAATGTCCCTACATCGTAGGCGGCCTGCGCCGCGCCGGCTTCAGCGGCGGATGGCTGGACTGAATCCCGGGACAAGCGGGTACACCGGAGCGCCATCGAACGTCCGCATGTGTTGCCGGCAGCAGGAGCCGTGGGGGCCGGCCCGGCCGACGGCCAGCGCAACCGTACGTTGGCAGACCGAAATTGCATATCCCTTGCGGTAGATTGCTCACCATACGCTACCCGCCGCGCGGCCCAGCCAAGAAATGACCCGCTTCATCATGGCCCACGAAGTAGACGACGAATCCGCGCATGCCGGTGGATCTTCGGGCTCGGTTCTGGGGAACACGGCCATGGCTGCAGCGTCGCTTCGGCGCAGGCGCTCATCCGGACATTGCACGCCTGCTTTCCCGAGGAGGGGATTTTCCGTATCGACCACTACCTCGGCAAGGAAGCGGTTACGGTCGAAGCGACCCGGCGTGTGGTTGACCCGATCCTCGGCGACGCGGTGCCGGCTTTCGAGTACGAGCCGGATACGTGGGGGCCACCAGCGGCCGGCCGGATCCTGGCTGGCGACGATCGATGGCACAACCCCGCATCAGAGGAGGTTTTGCCATGAAAACGCGAGAGAAGCTGGTCTTCCTGCTGGACTGCGATAACACGCTGCTTGATAACGATCGCCTCCAGGACGATCTCCAGGCACACCTCGACCATGCGTTTGGCGCCGCGAACCGGGAGCGCTATTGGCAGATCTTCGAGGCGTTGCGTGCCGAACTGGGATACGCCGATTACCTGGGCGCGTTGCAGCGCTACCGCCTCGACAGCCTGAACGATCCGCGCCTACTGCTGATGTCTGCGTTCCTGGTGGACTATCCGTTTGCAGACCGCTTGTACCCCGGAGCGCTCGACGTCATCGAACACCTTGGCGCCTGGGGGCCCACGGTCGTCCTGTCCGATGGCGACGTGGTTTTCCAGCCGCGCAAGATCCAGCGTTCCGGCTTATGGAAAGCAGTCGAGGGGCGCGTGCTGATCTATATTCATAAGGAGACCATGCTCGACGACGTCGAGCAGCGCTACCCGGCTCGTCATTACGTTATGGTCGACGACAAGCTGCGCATCCTGGCGGCAATGAAGGCGGTATGGAAAGACAGGCTCACAACCGTCTTTCCGCGGCAGGGGCACTACGCCCACGACCCGCATGCCGTGACCGCATATCCAGCCGCCGACCTGACGCTCGAGCACATCGGTGACCTGCTCAACTATGACTTGGCGGTCCTGCTGGATGCTGCCCGGGCGGGTCATACCGAACAGAGGTCTCCATGAACGCCACCGAACGTCTTCAAGCACTGGGTCAAAGCCTGTGGCTCGACAACATCTCGCGCGGGCTGCTGGAAAGCGGTACGCTGCAGCGCTATGTGCGCGAGTTCTCCGTCACCGGGCTCACTTCGAACTCCACGATCTTCGATCATGCCATTCGGAACACGAATTTCTACGATGAGACAGTTCAAGCAAAGACTGCTGCAGGGAAGTCAGGGGAGGCCCTCTTGCTCGAGCTGGCGCTGGAGGACCTGACCCGTGCCGCCGATCTCTTCCTCCCCATCCATGAGGCGACGGCTGGCGTCGACGGTTGGGTCTCGCTGGAAGTCTCTCCCTTGCTGGCAAACGATGCGGCGGGCACGGTGCGCGAAGCCGCGCAACTCCATGCTCGCGCGCGGCGGGCCAATCTCTTCATCAAGATTCCGGGCATGCCTGCCAGCGTCATCGCCATCGAAGAATCGATCTTCGCCGGCGTGCCGATCAACGTCACGCTGCTATTCTCCAGTGAGCAGTACCTTGCGGCGGCGGCGGCCTACCTGCGCGGCATCGAGCGGCGCATCGCCGCCGGTCTCGATCCGAAGGTCGGCTCAGTCGCCTCGATCTTTATCAGTCGATGGGACGTGGCGGTCAAGGACAAGATTCCCGCCGCGCTGGCCAATCGTCTTGGCATCGCCATTGCGCGGCGCGCATACCGGGCCTATCGCGAACTATTGAACGCGCCGCGCTGGCGCAAGCTGGCGAACGGCGGCGCGCTGCCGCAACGCCTGCTGTGGTCCAGCACCGGCACCAAGGATCCTGCCGCACCGGACACGCTATATCTGGAGGCGCTCGCCGCACCCGACACCATCAGCACCATCCCCGAAGCCACCCTGCTCGCTTTCGCCGATCACGGCGCGGTGACCGGCACCATGGCGGCGGATGGCGGCGATGCGCAAGACGTGCTCGCCGCCTTTGCACAAGCCGGCGTGGATGCAGCGGCGCTGGCCAGCCGGTTGCAGCGGGAGGGCGCAGAATCCTTCGCCAAATCCCGGGCCGATTTGATGACTGTGGGCGCGGCGCTCGCGCACAGCGAATCGGGCGGCGTTGGCTATCATGTTTGACCCGGCATCCATCCGCGACCCGCGGCCGTCCGATCGGCCGGCGTGGCCGGCGCTCGCGGCGCATCACTGGCAGGTGCGTCATCTGCACCTGTGGCAGATCTTTGCCGACGATCCGCAGCGAGGCGAGCGCCTTGTCGGCAAAGCCGCTGGCATCTATCTCGAGATGGAAAGCAACGACAAGCATGTCACGCTCGATGGCGATCGCCGAGCCCCTGACTCCGAGGCGCTGGGGACGCTGGTCGCTCGAGCACCGTGTTTTGGCGCAAGGGTGAGCTGGCGCATCGACTCCTTCGAGCATTGGGGGGAGGAACTTGGCTGCGCATCATTCCGGAGTTTGAGGACGCCGGGGAGCCGACGCCCGGACACGACAGTTCCATCAACACATTGATCCGGCGTTGTCGCCGGCTTCGGGAGGGACCATCATGAATCTCGGCTACAAATCACCGCTCTACCTATTGTCGTTCGATCATCGCCAATCCTATGTGACCGGCATGTTCCAGTTCGAGCCGCCGCTGACGCCGGACCAGCGCAAGACGGTAGCGGGCAGCAAGCAACTCATCTACGATGGCTTCAGGGAAGCCGTCGACGATGGGGTGCCGGCGTCTTGCGCCGGCATTCTGGTTGATGAAGAATTCGGCGCCGGTATTCTTCGCGATGCGATACGCAGTGGCTACGTCACCGCGGTCTCGGTCGAGAAGAGCGGTTCGGACGAATTCGAGTTCGAATATGGCGAGGCGTTTGCGGAGCACATCGATGCCTTCAGGCCGACCTTCGCGAAAGTGTTGGTGCGCTATAACCCGGATGGCGATGCCGCGCTCAATTTGCGGCAGACAGCCCGCCTGAGACAGCTGACCGACTACTGCCGGAAGGCTGCGCAACGCTTCATGTTCGAGTTGCTGGTACCGGCCACGAAGGTACAGTTGGAGCAGGTCCAGGTGGACAACGATGCCTACGATCGGCGAACTCGCCCTGCCCTGATGCGCCAGGCCGTCCGTACCCTGCAGGATGCAGGCATCGAGCCGGATATCTGGAAGATCGAAGGACTCGATGACCGCGAAGATTACGAACAACTGGTCGAAACCGTGCGGCGTGGCGGACGGGGTGAAGTCGGCTGCATCGTGTTGGGGCGCGACGCCGACGAACGGCGCGTGGTGGCATGGCTCGAAACTGCGGCGCAGGTGCCGGGGCTGATTGGCTTCGCGGTTGGACGCACCACCTTCTGGGACGCGATCACCGACTACGAATCAAAGAAGTTGACGAGGCCGGACGCCGTTTCCCGCATCGCCCAATGCTATGGCGAACGGGTGGCAATCTTCGAACGGGCGCGCGTGTCCGGCCCTGGCGCGGGATCCGATCTCTCGGAAACCACAGCACCAAGGACAATGCCATGAAAATAAGTCCCCTGGCCGGCAAACCATGGATCGGGCGCATCTGTGTAGTATGCCGTGACGAGCCTCGGTACATTCACCAGGATTGCCCTTGAGGATCATCTGCGCCGGATCGCAAAGGAGGCGCAGGCAATTGTCGATGCCGCGCTTGGAGCCTGAGAAGGCTGCCAGTATACACACAGCCTCTGCTATGGGTGGATCAGCAAAGCCGCCCGCCTGCAAACGTTCTCGACGGTAAAACCGTATTCGCGCATCACGATCTCGCCCGCGGTCGATGCGCCGAAGCGGTCTACCGCCAGCACATCGCCGCGGTCGCCGACAAAGCGGTGCCAGCCTTGCGAGACGCCTGCTTCGACCGCCAACCGTGCAGCGACCTCAGGGGGAAATACCGCCTCACGGTACGCCTTCGGCTGGGCATCGAACAGTTCCCAACTTGGCATCGAGACAATACGCGCCTGGATGTTCTCCCGCGCCAGTTTGATCTGTGCAGCGACGATCAGCGAGACTTCCGAGCCGCTGGCAATCAGGATCAATTCCGGATTGCCGTTCGGGGCGTCGGCCAGGATGTAAGCGCCTCGCTGCAAGCCGTCGGCGGCGGCGAATTGCGTACGGTCCAGGGTGGGAACGTTCTGCCGCGTGAGCACCAGTGCCACCGGCCGGTCGCAAGTTGCCAGCGCGACGCGCCAGGCGATGGCGGCTTCGTTGGCATCCGCAGGACGAATCACGACTAGGCGTGGCAACGCGCGCAAGCTGGCAAGCTGCTCCACTGGCTGATGCGTGGAGCCGTCCTCGCCCAGCGCGATGCTGTCGTGGGTGAAGATGTAGATAACGTGCAGGCCCATCAGCGCGGCAAGGCGAATCGCCGGGCGCATGTAGTCGGAGAAAATCAGGAAAGTCGCGCCGAAAGGCACCATTGCGCCGTGCGCAGCCATGCCGTTCATGATCGCGCCCATGGCATGCTCTCGCACGCCAAAATGCACATTGCGGCCGGCGCGGCTCCAGCCCCCGCCGTTGGAGCCCTGTCTGTCAGCTGCGCTAATGTTGGTTGGCTCAAAGTCCCCCAACCCTTTCAGCGCGGTATAGGTCGACGGGTCCAGATCCGCCGAGCCGCCGATCAGCGCGGGAAACAGCGGAGCGATGGCGTTCATGACCTTCCCCGATGCGGCGCGCGTGGCCATGCCTTTGCTGTCCGCGGGAAACTGCGGGATCGCCGCCTCCCATCCGGAAGAGTCCCCAGTGACTCCGCCACGCATGCGTTCTCCTAGCTCCACCGCAAGATCAGGGAATTGCTTTTCGTAGGCGGAGAATTTTTGGCGCCATTCCCCTTCGGCCTGCTCTCCCTCCTCGCTCGCCTCAAGAAAACGCGAGCTCGCCGGTTCGGGGATATGGAATGGCGGATCCTCCGGCCAGCCGAGGTTCTGTTTGGTCACCCGGACCTCTTCCACGCCGAGCGGCGAACCGTGCGCTTCGAATGTGTCTTGCTTGTTGGGCGACCCATAACCGAGATGCGTGCGCACCAGGATTAGAGACGGTCGCCTGGTCTCGGCGCGGGCGGCATGCAGCGCCTGCTCGATGGATGGCAGGTCGTTACCGTCCTCCACCAAATGGGTATGCCAGCCATAGGCATCAAAGCGCTGCGCAGCATCCTCTGTAAACGTGATACCCGTGCTTGCGGAGAGCGTGACGCCATTATCGTCGTACAGGTAGATCAGCTTGCCCAAATGCAGATGCCCAGCCAGTGAAGCGGCTTCGGACGCAATGCCTTCCATCAGGTCGCCGTCGCTCACGATGCCGTAGGTAAAGTGATTGATGATGTCGAAACCATCGCGGTTGTAGCGAGCGGCCAGATTCGCTTCCGCCATCGCCATGCCCACGCCGTTGCCAAAGCCTTGACCGAGCGGTCCGGTTGTCACTTCGACGCCCGGCGTCAGGCCTCGCTCCGGGTGGCCCGGCGTGATGCTGCCCCACTGCCGGAATTGCCGAAGCTGTTCGAGCGGCAGATCATATCCTGCGAGGTGGAGAAAGCTGTATAGCAGCGCCGAGCCGTGGCCCGCGGATAGCACGAAACGGTCCCGGTCGAACCAAAGCGGATTGGCTGGATGATGCTTGAGAAAACGGGTCCAAAGCACATAGGCCATCGGCGCCGCACCCAGCGGCATGCCGGGGTGGCCGCTGTTGGCGTTCTGCACGGCATCGACCGACAGGAAGCGCAGAGTGTTGACGCAAAGGTCATCCAGTGCGGCTGTCGGGAGTTCAGTAGAGAGCATCGAGTTCAATCAGGAGTCTATGAATTCCGACGCGGTGCATCCTTTTCGCGTCGCAGCAGAAGAGCGACGCGAACTCGCGTCTTCCGATAGGCACTCCCAACTGATCAACGAGACCGCGCCGAGAAACACGAATCCGACAAGGCAAATCAACGCATCGACCGGGTCGATTCCCTCGTGGGAGGCCACTCTGAAGAGCTGCCACCCGACCAAGCCGATCCAGACCACCGCCGCCAAAGCGCTAATGACACCTAGGCTCAAGCAGAGCCTGGAAACCATCGCGCGCCATGGCGGGTGGAGCGAAGCGATGATCGTATTCATGGAATACTCCTAGCCCTATGTAACGAGCAGCCTTGGTCCGCTAGCGTGGATGGCCTGGTGGTAGTTTTAACTGGCACACGGACGAGGCACTACTGTTCTCCTCAGATACCTACCTGGCCCCAATGACCTGTGAGGAATTCGCCTGCTTCAGGAGTGGTCGCCAGCGTTCGACGCGCGTGGCGAAATTCTCTAAAGGCGAATCCGACTATAAAGGACCGGATAGCGATGACGAGCTCTCCACCTTGGACGAAGGCCTCACCTCAATCCCAAAAAGCCAAGCAAGAACAGAACAATAACCACAGCTCCGACAAGCCAGACGATGTTCATGACGCTCTCCTTAAATTTCCCACTAGCTCAAACAGTTGTGAGATGCGTGGTCACGGACCCACTCACGAAACGTGCAGCGAGAGCTAGCCATCCGTCACAACAAAGACCTGCAGCGCTGCTAGTTACGGGATGTGCGAGGATATATGCCTCGCGTGCGCGATCCTAGAACATCGCTGGTGCGCGCAGGGTGTAGTAGAACACTCTCACATGCCACACGGGTGCGTCTGTACGGTAGCAGTCAAAACGCCCTTCACCCGATGCGTCAAGTCGCTGTTCCTGTCCCCTTGGGATGATCAAGTCACTTAGGCCGGCCGCAGCACGCGCCTTGAAAACTGAGACCTTGTAGATCCAACTCGACACGCGGTATCCGAATGATGAACACGGGCGTCTGCGTCCAGACAGGTCCAGCAGTTTCGGGTGGTGTCCTCAATGCAATTGAGTGACAACCTGTCGCACAAATGATGGTGTAGGAGTAGCCGACGCCGGGGCGATCGGCCAGCGAAGCCCATGCCGCCCAACTGACGAAGGCGGTGAACGCTTCGGCTCCCGCGGATCCGTGATGAGGATCGGTGCCAGCCTGCCGTTCGCTTCGGAGTGTTGGGAAGGATCGGTCCAGTGATTGATTGCGGGCGATGGGCCTCTGCTCCGCAGGCGTCAGCGTGAGTACATGGGTGGCGTTGTAAACGTCGTAAGCATCGGTTGTGTTGTGGTGGCGCCGGCGCGGCCGTGATCTTCAGCCGCCTGATACAAGTGGCCGCCGCTGGCCTCTATCGGGCCAAGCGTTGTGCTGAGCGGAAGCGGGCTTGGCCCCGCACCGCGCCCGCCCCGGCTGCTCACACCTTCCCGCTGGCCCCTTCGCAGGGCGGAGCGAGTAAATGCCGATCTTGCCCTTCTGAATACTGAAGGACTACATCCTCGCCCTAACTTTCCAGACTCGCTCGCGCGCCACTTGGATGAGCATGGCCACATCGCAGTGCGGCGGCACGACCGATCGAAGGACAGGGGAGGAGCCGCGTAACAGCCGCGCAGCTCTCTTGTGGATGTCGGAAGGTCCAAGGATTATGTGCCGGTCACGTAGACTAAAGCCGTCAGGTCCGCGCCGATCACGTTGGTCTGGATCGTCGGACTCAGGCACAACTCCTTTACCAGCCAAGACTTGCCGGCGGCGTCCGGCAGGCGAATGACCACACCAATAGCGAGGTGAGGGATGGGCGCGTCTGCGGTCAGCTCAGCCACGAGAACAGGAGCGCCGGCGGGCGTGGCGTTGGTTACATCAATGAAGGTGTATTTGAAAGCCATAGGATCTCCTAGGTATTGTCTGTTGCCGCACCAGAGCCACGACGTTTCATTTTGAAACAGCTGCTTCTTGGTGAATGGCTGCAGAAATTGCTTCGTTACTGGATCGGCTCCGCTTTGGCGAGCCAGAAACGATCACTGGCCACAACCCGGCGCGCAAAATTTGCGACACTTTGAAAGCACCGTCGGCTCTGGAAACTAACTCCACCATTATTTTGGTCCCTACTTGGTACAATACCGGCCGTGGGCGCGGTGCTCGCCTACCCAGTGTCCGTGCTCGCCTCATTTTGCCCTTCGGCCACTCGCTCGGAGCATGACCACTATTTCATTAGGTAAATCACAATGACAATCACCGCGATTGCCGCGAGTGTAACGAGAACGAAGGGAAGCATCGGCTGGTCCAACAACTGAGTTCTTCAGTCTCGTTTACACCGCACGCAAATGCTATCGGGCACGCACTGATTTCATACCGGATTCGTCCTACAAATCTCGGTCTATGCGAGGCGGCATGGCGGCAGGCCGGATAGCGAGCCAGTCGCATCTGGGCTGATCTGAACTTCGGTACGTAGGCCGCACGCATTGAGTTGGGACCCCGACCGTGCACGTCGACATGATGCCGGACGGCTACCCTCTGAGTTCTGACCGAGCCGCCGACGAGTCCGTACCCGGGTCCCCGCCCAGGCGTGCGCTCGTCGAACGCAAGTTGCCTCCACTGGGCGGACATTGAACCCAACATTCGCGACGACGATCCTTGCGGCGGACATATGGTGCGTCTGCCGCGGCACGGCCGGCGCGGATGACGCGGCATCACCACTTTCCCGGGTCTGGCAATTTGCCGACGGCGGCGTGTATGCGAGCTTTACCGAGTGTTCGGCAGCCCAATGACCCCTTTGACTGTTTCGATACCGAAATCGGGCACCGCACGCGGGATGCGCCTCTGCCGCAAGTCCTCGCTGATGTGACGCGTGACACCCTTTACCTGGTGCGATCGACCGAAATCAAACGCATTTACTAGGGCGCGACTCGGGACGCCAAGGCGCGCCTCTGTCAGTATTATCGGAGCCACCGAGGTGCATATCGTTCCCGGTATTCGCTCGGAAGCGTCCGCTATCAGAGCGGCGAGTGTGATGATTGAGAAACTCCAATTTTGATTCGACTACGCACCGTGAGCGATGGGCTGGATGCTTCGCGGGACAAAAAACAGCAACGCTGTGGTGTGTCGACGGATGCAGTTGCCACGGTACGTCTCTGTTCAGATCCAGAACCTGTTGGCGATACTTCAAGAGTATGGCCAATGGTTAGGGCTGACCAGATTTGTAGCTGTGGCCACCAGTCGTCGATATCCAATGCTGGTGGCTTTATACCTGGGCCAGGCGCCGCACCATATTGTTGGCTTCGAGGGCTATCATGTGTCACCACGTTTACTGGCCGACGCCTAAATGCCTCCCACTCCGGTCGACGCTGCAGCGCCATTTCATATCGTCCTGAATGTAGGGTCCGGCAGCAACGATGCTGCCGCCACGCGCAGCACGATCGAGACGATCTTGGCCCGCGCTAAGCGCGAGCACCACGTGCGCATGATCGAGCGGCCCGAGCAGATAGACCAAGTCGCACGGCAGACCGTCGATGAAGCACGCTCTCGCGGCGGCGTGGTGGTCGCTGCCGGCGGCGACGGCACGATC
The DNA here is from genome assembly GCF_054589115.1 of Cupriavidus sp. 8B. NCBI lineage: Bacteria > Pseudomonadati > Pseudomonadota > Betaproteobacteria > Burkholderiales > Burkholderiaceae > Cupriavidus > Cupriavidus sp. 8B. The sequence continues at coordinate 18,687 of NZ_BAAILO010000290.1, forward strand.
CGCACGGTCGCGCAGGCGACACTCGGAAGCGGTTGCCTGTTCGGCGTACTGCCACAAGGTACCTTCAACTATTTCGGCCGGACCCATGGTATCCCGGCCGACACGGCTGATGCGACGCAACTCCTGCTGTCGGCACATGCGTATCCTGTACAAGTAGGGCTGGTCAACGATCGCGTGTTCTTGGTCAATGCGAGCCTTGGACTCTACCCGGAACTGCTCGAGGACCGTGAGGCCTACAAGCGAATATTCGGCCGCAGCCGAATCGTGGCGGTACTGTCGGCACTGGTCACGCTGCTGCAAGAACATCGGTCGTTGCGGTTGCTAATTGAGCACGATGGAGACACACGCCCGATGCGCACGCCGACGCTGTTCGTCGGCAACAACCGACTTCAACTCGAGCGGATCGGCATTCCGCAAGCGTCGGAGCCGGAACATGGCTTACTCGTCGCGTTGACGATGCGACCGGTCGGCATGCTGACACAGTATTGGCTGATAGTGCGCGGTGCGCTCGGCAAGCTTGGCACTTCCGACGACGTGATCAGTTTTGCCTTCCGGCGGATCACGGTCACGCCCTCAACGCGCCGTCGAGCGCGCGGCATGAAGGTCGCGACCGACGGCGAAATCGTCTGGCTCCAACCGCCCTTCGAATTCCGGGTCGCAGCTGAGCCGCTCTATCTGTTGAAACCCGAGCCCTCCGACGCACCCTCGCCTTCTAACCGCTCATGACCTTGCTACTTCAGATTTCCGATCCCCACTTCGGCACTGAACTGCCAGATGTCGTTGAGGCGTTGGTGCGCCTCGTGCACGACGCCGCGCCGGAACTGGTTGTGCTATCCGGCGACATTACGCAACGCGCGCGACGCAAGCAGTTTCTCGCCGCGCGCGCGTTCGTCGACCGGCTCCACGTCGCCGCAACGCTGATAATCCCGGGTAACCACGATATTCCGCTGTTCAATCTAGGCTCGCGTCTGTTCCATCCGTATGCGAACTACCGCCAGGCATTCGGCGATGAGCTCGAGCCGATATTCGAATCGGACCAATGGCTAGTTATCACGCTGAACACCACACGCTTCTATCGCCACAAGAACGGCGAGGTATCCGCCGAACAAGTCGAACGCGTTGCGGCGCGTCTCGAACAGGCTGCCGAGACGCAGTTGCGCGTGGTGGTCACGCACCAGCCGGTCGCGGTGACCAGTGTGCACGACAAGACGAACCTGCTGCACGGTTGCGCGGCGGCAGTGCGCCGCTGGTCGCAGGCCGGCGCGGACTTGATCCTTGGCGGCCACATCCACTTGCCTTTCGTCACCGCGCTGCATGAGCGCTTTGCTACGCTGCCCCGCAAGGTCTGGGCCGTGCAGGCCGGTACGGCGGTGTCGTCGCGCGTGCGCTTCGAAGCCGGCAATTCCGTCAACCTAATTCGCGGCGTGTCGTCGGCCAGTCGACGGCGCAGCGCGTTGGTAGAACGCTGGGATTACGTCGACGGACAGCACCGCTTCCAGCGCGTTGACGTTATCGAATTACACTTCGATGCGTCGCTCGAACGCAGACTGAGGGATGGCACTAACAGTGCGAGGTGAACTGGGCATTCGTACGGCCGAGATAACGGCCGGCCGGTTGCGAGCGGAACAGAAAAGCCCCGGTAACGCAATTCTCGGATGAAGGGCACGGTAGACCTCGACTATGAGAGCGCCTGGGAAGATGCGTCTGAGCTTGGAAACGGCGAATACGCGTTTCTTGCTCGCTCCCGCAATTTGCACCAGAGTCAAATTTAGCGCTTACAGTGCCTCTCGAGCTACTGAGCCAACTCCCCGTAACACAAGAAAATGCAGTGATGGCAAACATGTTCAATTAGCGTCCATTCGGACCATGCTCTTCGTTCCTGTTCTCGCCATGCTTGTCCTGCGGTCCACTCTGGGGGTGTTGCATTTGTGACGGCGGTTGCGCAGAGTGCGTCTGATGCGTTGGTTGTGCGGGGGGCATCTGCTGCACAGCTTGCCCGGTTTGTGACTGCGCTGGCTGCTGTTGCCGTTGCTGATTCGGTTGCGAATGCTGCTGTTGAGTCGGCAATCGCTGCTGACCGGGCGCTTCCTGCTGCGACTCGGGGCGCGCAATGTCCGCGCTGCCGTGCTGTTGAGCACGCTGCATGGTGTCCTGTGGTCCAGGCTGGGGGTGTTGCATTTGCGGTGGCGGCTGCACAGAGTGTACGGTCTCTGAAGGCGGCATCTGCTGGACAGGTTGTCTGGGTCTCGGTAGCGGGGGTTGAACCTGCTGCGGTTGCGGATTCGGCTGCGACGAAGATCGTTGCTGCACAGGGGCTTGCGGCTGCGGCTGGGTGCGGAAGCTCCCCGCGTTGCCCTGTTGTTGATAATGCTGCTGCGTTACGGTTTCACGCGGCTGGTAGTGGTAGTTCTCGGATCGAATCGCATTTTGTTGTTCTGTTGCGCGAGGATATCGGACCCCCGAATACTGCCGCTGGTAGTCGGGCAACCGTGCGGAAGGTGGAGCGGAGCGATGGTCCCATTGGGCCCACCCGCTTCGACGATCTTCCCAGTCGCGGCCCCAGTGCTGACCCCAGCGTGGTGGCGCGCCAGGATTCCAGCCGCGAAAGTACGCTGGAGGTCTCCGATAGTAGCGTATCGGAATGCGCAGCACGAACAGCGGCACCTCATAACGTCCCACCAACTGCCACGGCCCGTTGTACCAGCTACTCGCATACCAGTTATCTCCCTGGTACACCCAGTACAGGCCGTCGTAGAAGAAGTAATTCGATTTCAACTGAGGGGCATAGTAGACAGGATAACCCGGGACCGGGACGAGCGCCGGATACGCCGGCAAGTTGATACCAATGCTGACGCCACTCAATCCAACGTATACGCTGGTCTGAGCGTGAACTGAACTCGGCGGGCAGAGCAGGATCGACAACGCAATAAGCAAGCAACGCATTTTCGCTCTCTATATTCAGCAATTACTTCAGCGTAAGCGCAGCGCGCGGCTGCTCATTGCCCTAGGTCAACGGTTCTGGGCGGTACGGGCCGCGACGGAAGCAACGTGGGCGAGCGCAGCCTCAGCGACGATCCGCCTCACCTCAGTGGCACCGCACTGCGGTGGAGCTTTTCGCGGCGAGTCGTGTCATTGATTGGTACTCCCCTTTTTGCCACCAATCGCTCCGTTCCTGGTGGAGAGACGCGTTTGAAGTGAAAGTAGATGGGAACTTGAATCGAGTCGGTACGCTACCGTGCAATAGCGGTGGCTCTCAGTTCGCAGGTGGATTTTGGCGAAGTCAGGTCGGCCCCGCGCTCTACGAAATCAGGCAAGAGGTCCGCGTAGATCACGGCGATTGCCCTTCATGGACTTTCTTTCTTTTCAGTGAAGGAGCTGTTGGCCTCAGTGCCCCTCGAGAGTGATGCGATCTTTCCACGCGCCGCCACAGGGGAATCTTGTAGAGCATATCAACCAGTTCCCGACCATGGCAATCGTATCTCTGCTTCACGTGATGGAACCCGACGACGAAGTGCATGCTCTGGATGGGTCACACGGACAAACGAAGACCGCCCCAGGAACAACGGTCAGCGAGTTCCAAGTGTGCATATGAAGTTCACCGTGTCCGCCATCGTACCGACTTCAAGATGAAATGGTGTCAGCCTGAGTTCTTCGGGGGAGCTGCGTGACGAAGGAGCGGATCTTTCGTGATGCCAAGCCGGCCGGCCGCCATTTTCAGGGCAATTTGATTACCGGAGCACTCCGTCTGTAATTACTGATTCGATCCAAATCGAGGTAGTTCAAATGAAATCCAGCCCTCTCATCAAATTCGCCACGGGCGCCGCATGCATCATGCTCGCGGCGAGCTTATATGCTCCGCTTAGCCAAGGTGCAACTGACGCCCCGGCGGCGTCGCCCATGAACCCCAATCCCACGCATGAGACGGCTGGTGAGGGCATCAACGATACGGCGATCACGACCAAGGTCAAGGCTAGCCTGCTCGAGCAAAAGAATCTGAGTTCGACCAACATCCACGTGCGCACCCGCGAAGGCGTGGTACGGCTAACCGGCAGCGTTCCGTCAGCGGCACAGAAGCAGACGGCAGCCGATGTTGTCCACGGGGTCGCCGGCGTGAAGTCGGTAGAGAATCAACTACGCATCCACAAGTCGTGATGTTCGGACAGCGCCCGGCGAGTAGTAGGGGGCTTCGCACGTCGTGCCCCAGCATTCCAAGAAACAAGTTGCGAGCCTGGTCCACTTGCGCAGTGAAAAGACCGATCGATCGGGCGATTCAGGCTGACAATCGTCTATCCATAGACGAAGAACGCTTGCACGCAGAGCCCGGAACTCAGCGGCCAGTTGATTGATGTCGAAGCCGCTTCGCAAGCGAAGATGGGCATGCGTCTGTGCTGCGGTTTCCGTAGCGTCGAGCAATCGAGGGGCCATCCCCCTCGACTTTTCTGCCTGGGCAATCTGGGTCTGGAAAGTAGACAAAACCTTTGCGACTGCCCGCAGAATTTACTCCGTGTGGTCGCGCAATGCGCGCGGGTTCATACTCGCCGCGGCCGGCAATTGGGTACCCGTAAACGCTTCCCGCTGCACCAAGATGGTCTCCATGTCGCGCAGAATGAAGTCAGCCAGTCGCATTTTTTGCCATGGGGATCCGGAGTGGTTCGCACGTGCTAACCTGACAAGCTCAAATCGCTCGTAGGTCGGGCAACAGACGATCGCATTCTTGCTTCACGACGGCATAGCATTCGCACACGCGCTGCTCCAGCCCAGGTCGGTCGAGTACCTCGATATGCCCATGGTGGTAGCGGATCAGGCCGGCGCTCTGCAGTTTCAGCGCCGCCTCTGTCACGCCAGATCTTCGCACGCCCAGCATATTGGCGATTAACTCCTGTGTCATGCGCAGTTCGTTGGACGGCAAGCGGTCCATGCTCAGCAACAGCCAACGGCAAAGTTGCTGGTCGATTGAATGATGCCGATTGCAGACAGCAGTCTGCGCCATTTGCGTGATCAGTGACTGCGTATAGCGGAGCAGCAGTCGCTGCATTGGGCCACCTCGATTGAATTCTTGCTTCATGGCGGCGCTGCTCAGCTTATAGGCACGGCCAGCGCTTTGCACGATCGCACGGCTCGGTGTGGTTTCCCCTCCCATGAAAAGGGCAACCCCCACGATGCCTTCGTTACCGACAATCGCAATCTCGGCTGACGAACCGTCCTCCATTACGTAGAGAAGAGAAATGATCGACGTGGTCGGGAAGTACACGTGATCGAGGCGGTCTCCAGACTCGTAAATAACGTGGCCTAGCGGCATATCGACCGCCACGAGTAGCGGAGTTAGGCGATCCCACTCCACTTCGGGTAGAACGGACAAAAGATGGTTTTCCCTAGGATTTTCATGCGTTTGCATGCGTCTGGCCTCATTGCTCGTGAGATGCCCGTTGCGGCACTTATACGCGGGCAATTGGCGGGGCGGCGCCGCAATCTAAATATACGCCGACTAGCGAACGACTAGAAAGGGATCTTTACCAGATATCGGGCACTCCAAAATTCTTCTTACCCGGCCGGCCTTGGCATTGCTAGAGTGATCCATCAGGCGCGGCCACGGCCGCGAGGGTGCGGCGGCGGATCTCGCCCTCGACAGAAGCCGATCCCCTCTCGGCCCGATACCTTCGCCTCGCCACGCCACCCTCGGTGCTAGCAAGGTGCTTTTCGCCGCACTACTTCGGCCACCATCCAATGCCGTAGGGTCGTCGACTGCGCGGCACCGCGGGCCGCTTTGCCAGCACGTTGGTCAAGTCGCCGCCGAGGGGCACGCCGCGCTGGATTACACTTTCAGGCCCGACGTGGTGCTTCTGGATATCGGCTTGCCAGACATGGACGGCTATGAGGTGGCGCGCCGAATCCGATCTATGCCAGGTCACGCCCACTTGCGGTTGGTCGCTTCGTTGGTCAGTAGGGTCGGCACGGCAACCAGCGTGCGCAGCGAGTGTGGAACACCTGACTTGAGTTCAAGGCCAGGTAACGTCTTCGCGCCAAACCTCCAGGTCACTGCGCGATTGACGAGCGCGGTAGCGACAGCGCGCACCATGAGGTTGCAGGCACCCCAACATCGCACGGCCGCGCTAGAGGCGACCTCGCTGGTGGGCCCGCGTTGCCAGTTTGTCCGTCGCGGGCGAGGGCTACACAAGCTGGACGCGCCGCAGCGCCATCTTGCCCATATTGCCGCAAAGCCGGCACGGCAGGCGCCGGGGCCGCCTATCCTACTAATCCGAAGGCCAGAACGAGCGGAAGTGGCCTGCCCGGGTGCCCGCGCGGTCCAATCCTACGTGCACGCACGTGGCGTCGAATTTCGCTGGGACTGTCGGGTAAACGAGCTTGAATCTCCTTGAAACACGCCGGGGTAGCCGAGGATTACGGTAGACGCGGTTCGACGTCCTGGTTCGAGGCGCAGATGATCGCGTATGAGTAGCAACGTTTCTGGCGCGTAAATTGCTGGTTACCTCATTCAAGGCCAAACCTACCGCAGTTCAAATGCGCGAGCCCACTCCACTTCGGGTAGAGCGGATAAGGGATGGTTTTCCCTCTAGGCGTGTCGCGGCCTATGGGGATAAACCTCACTGGTGGCACCGGGCGCAAACGTTCCTTACTCAATGACAGGCGCCAGCGCGTTGAGCAATGTCTACCACTTGGTGTCACGCTCCCACGCTTTCATTTCTTCCTCAGCCTGTTCCTTCGTATAGCCATAGCGTTCCTGGATTTTTCCAGCGAGTTGATCGCGCTTACCTTCTATCCGGGTTAGGTCATCGTCAGTCAGCTTTCCCCACTTTTCCTTGACCTTGCCTTTTGCTTGCTCCCACTTGCCTTCGATCTGATCCCAGTTCATGGTCAACTCCCATTCGGGTTCCTGATGGTGAATCCGCTGCCGGACCTGCCCACTTCCTCAACAAGCGGCGACGGCATGCCCCGCCCACCGAGCCAATGACTACGTGCCGTATCTGGCCTTCGCGTCCGAAATGCATTTGTCCTTGGCGCTGCCGAAATCGCACTTGTCCTTATCAGCCAGATAGTTAGCGTCCGAGACCTCCGTCTGTGACTTGCCCGATTACTTGCCGTACCGTGCCTTCACGTCCGCCGTACAGTCGAAGGTCGGCGCAGGCCGAACAGTTTCCCGCCAACGCCGAGGATTCGGCCGAAAGACCCCACCGGCCAGGCAATCGCGTCCACCAGGCTACAGCATGGGCCTCTCCGGCGGAACCGCCGAGTCAACAGCCCCTCCGGTGATCCCGCACTGCAACATCGATTGGCCTAAGATCTAGTCCCAATTTAGGATGGCGATGTCAGGTATTCAAGCATGCGGTGCATGGCAGAGACCGCGATGGAGTCGGGCGGTCTGGACGATGTACAAGCGATCCAGGATGCGACAGTTAGACGTCGGCCAGGCGAAGGCTGTCCTAAAAAAACATGTCACACCTTGATAATGCGTCTGGGACGGTATTGAATATGTCTTCCGGGCGCGCGCGGTAGGCGCCCCGTGGTCGAGGACCTCGTACAAAGGAAGTCACAGTCTCCGCCGCGTCCCATGCGCACAGTGCGAGGACTACAAGTGACGCCTCCCAGAAGACCTGAATTTAAACATAGGAGACAACAGGATGCTGAGTCCTCATGAATTGGCGACCCTCATGCTGATCAAGGACGGCCCGGCCGCCACTGAACTGGATCGCGCGGATCTTGACACCCTCCTCGAACACCAGTTCGTCAACCTAGAGGAACTCCCCTCCGGACACCAACGTCCCCGCATCACGGCTAGGGGCGGTACCATCCTCAATGCCATCGCGGGAACTCGCTGAGGGAGCTGGAGGCGTTGTATGCGGCCCTCATGATGGCACTGTAGGCGAGTGGTTCGCTTGATCGTCATCGCTGATGGGTGCCTCGATGCGTCTAACCCCCACGAGGTTGCATTGCATCGTGATACGCCCCTGTAGTCCAACACACATCCTGTCGCACAAACATAGTCGTCCGATTCTCTCGGACACGCGTCGAGTCGAATTTCAGGAGTCTCCTGAGAAACAAGACTGGCGGCTGGGGTTAGGCGGCCACCTCTACCGGATTAACCTGAAACCCGAGGGCCGCGGCACGCCGTTTGAGCG
>NZ_BAAILO010000291.1:0-1619 GCF_054589115.1 Cupriavidus sp. 8B
GTCTCGACGGTGGATCACGCTTCTATGAGCGAGATTCTGTCAAGATTGCTTTTCCCGAAATTCTTATAACGTGTCTACTTGTGTTCGGTCTGAAGTCGCTCTTGCGCTCGTGAGAAGAACCAGCATCTCACCACCTTCTATCCGCTGGCGTGTCGCCAGCCTTATCCTGCATGCGCGTTACGCCGGAATCTCTTCCGGGAACATGCCCCATCTGAAAATATTCGGTTGCTTCAGCAACCCAGCGTGATCACAGGCATGTTCACTCCAACCGTCTTTGCTACGTAATTGCCTGGCTAGACCTACCTCCTTCCTGCGAATCTTGAGGTGGAACTTAAGCTGACTTAAGGTGGGCGCCGTCGGGAATGACTCCGTCTTTCAGATAGCGCCACAGCGCAATGGCAAGACGTCGCGCTACCGCGACGATGGCGATGCGTCGCGCGCGTCGGTTCGGTCCCGTGCCGTGTGTGCGCTGGTTGAACCACCTCGTCAGCGCACTACCGGGTTGATAGCGCAGCCAGGTCCACGCCATCTCGATCAGCAGCGCGCGCACCCGGCGGTTTCCCTGTTTGCTGATCCCCTGATCGACCTGGCTTTCGCCACTGTCGTAGGGCTGCGGCACCAGCCCGACGCACGCACCGACTTCGCGGCGGTTGTTGAAGTCCCGCCAGAACAGCTCGAGGGCAAGGCGCGAAGCGCCTACTTCGCCAATCCCCTTCAGGCGCGCCAGCGCATCGCAACGCTGGCGCGCGGGTGCTGGTACGTTTGTCTGTCGCGTCTTCTCCAGCGCCGCAAGTTGCTGTTCGACGAGTGCCAGCCGTTCGCACTCGCGCAGTAACCGCTGACGCAACTCGCGCGGTAAAGGCGCACCGTCGTGACAGCGCACCTCCTCGCGCTCGAGCCGGTGGGCGAAGGCCCGGTGATCGACCGCATCCCAGCAGCCGAGCGTGGCCAGCAGCTTGCGCATCCGGTCGCGGTGCTGCAGGACTTCCTTCTGCAGTTGCCCGCGCTCGCGCATCAACTGGCGCGATGCCTCGTCCTCCGGTGACGGCACGTGCACCACGTGCATGCGGTCGCGCTCGCCGCGCAGCCACGCTCGCAGGTTGATGACCAGTTTGATGACATCGAGCCGGTCGGTCTTGGCGCGCCGCCTGTGGCGTTCGACTGGGATGCTGGCCGGATCGATGACGTAGCATTCGATGCCCTTCGCCTGCAGCGCGCGACAGATCCAGAACGCGTCCTGCCCAGCCTCGTAGCTCACGACGATGCGCAAGCCGGCCGGCAGCGACCACTTCTCCTTGTGTGCCTCGATCAGGTCCAGCACCGCCTGCAGACGCGCCGCGGCCTGCGGCTGTGCGACGGTGTGCACGGCCGGCTTCTCGCGTCGGCCGTCGTGAAGCGCGACTTTCCATTTAGCCGCCGCCAGTTCCAGCGACACTGCCAGTGCCACTACCTCACCACTACCCGTGTATGCCTGATCGGTACGCATGATGTTCCCCTTTGAGCAAACCTCACCACGCTGATTTTAGGCCTCAGCTTGTCGAGGGCCTCGCTTCATAGCATCTGATATCCGCGGGTTGGTTACCGCATTACAGAGGTCCGCCCAATGAGCCTGCCGCTAT
>NZ_BAAILO010000292.1:0-19607 GCF_054589115.1 Cupriavidus sp. 8B
CTCGACGGGCGAGAAACTGCCCAATGACCGATTCGGCCGCCGCGCAGCCGGGAAGTTGGCAAAAGCGCAGCGCGCTCGCAAGCACAAGCGGCATATCGCGAAGCTGCACGCCAAAGTCGCGAACGCGCGCGCCGATTTTCAGCACAAACTTGCGCTCGATATAGTGCGCCGGTTCGATTACATCGCGGTTGGCAATGTGTCCGCCTCTAAACTTGCCAGAACCAGGATGGCAAAGAGCGTCTATGACGCGTCCTGGTCGTCCTTCCGAGACAATCTCCGTTACAAAGCGATTGCGCACGGCGCCACGTTCGAGGAAGTGAACGAATGCGGTTCTACCCAAGCCTGCTCGTCGTGCGGTTCCAATGACAGCACAACGCGGCCGAAAGGTATCGCAGGCTTGCGAATAAGAGAGTGGACTTGCAGCAGCTGCGGTGTTGTACATGATCGCGATACCAATGCCGCGTTAAACATTCTCCGATGCGGACGTGCATCGCTAGTAGTAGGAATCCCCGTCCTTTAGGACGGGGAGGACGTCAAGAAAGCTCCTTCGGGGATGCCATGACCAAAGGTTAGGCGCTTGACATCTATGCCGGTAGCCTATATTTATCGATGCGAACCATCTACGGATTAGATATATGCTCGACGGCGTCTCGCTGGACCAGTTGCGCACATTCATTGCCGCGGCCGACGAGGGCAGCTTCTCCGCTGCAGGCCGCAAGCTGCGACGCGCACAGTCAGTGGTGAGCCATACGCTCGCCAACCTCGAGAGCCAGATCGACGTGCAGTTGTTCGACCGCAACGGCCGCTACCCGCGCCTGACCGAACAAGGCACTGCGTTGCTGGCACAAGCACGGATGGTGGTAAGCGGCATGGACGGCTTCAAGTCAAAGGCACGCGCGATTGCGGAGGGGCTTGAACCGGAGCTGTCGGTGGTGGTCGATGTCATGTACCCGATGGCCTCGCTGACCGTGGCGGTCGGCGAGTTTCGCGATGCGTTTGCGCACACGCCGCTGCGCCTGTACGTCGAGGCGCTGGGTGCGGTCCTGCGGCCGGTGCTCGACGGCGTTTGCCGGCTCGGCATCAGCGGGTCGATGCCCGCCGTTCCGGAAACGCTCGACGCGGAAAAGCTGCTCGATGTGCCGATGGTCACCGTGACCGCGCCATCGCATCCACTGGCAGCGCACAGAGGTGTGATCCGCCAGCGCGAACTGGAGCCGCACGTCCAGCTGGTCCTGACCGACCGCACCACCCTTACCGAGGGCAAGACCTTCGGCGTATTCGCGCCGCTCACCTGGCGCCTGGCCGACCTGGGCGCCAAACATGCCTTCCTGCGCGCCGGCTTCGGCTGGGGGCACATGCCGGTTGCCATGGTGCAGGAGGATCTCGATGCCGGCACCCTGGTCAAGCTGCGCCTGGAGAGCTTCCAGCCGCGAACCCCGCCCATTGCCATGTTCGCCGTCTACCGCAAGGACACGCCGCCCGGCCCCGCCGGCCGCTGGTTCCTCAATCGGCTGACGCCGCCCTTGCCAGGTTCGTCGAAATAGACGGCACGACCGGCGCGGCTCGCGCCGGTGAGCCCTACTCCCGCCGTTCGGCAAGCTGCCCCTCAAAAAAGCTTGCCTGGACATGCTTATGCCCACCTGCCGTTTTGAACGCGAGCCCTCGAGCGGCGCCATCAGCACTGCGGCAAGGGCGGCCATGGGACTATGGACTAAGATAAGCGCTTCTCTTCCGACCTGTCCGGGCCCGCCCCATCCATGACCGCCAACGACAACAAAGCGCCGCCGATGAACGTGAAGACGGCGTTGCGCGTGCTCGAGATCATCGAAACCTTCGCGCGCGAGCGGCGCGCGCTGTCGCTCTCGGAACTGGCCCGGCTGCTGGCGGTGCCGGCATCGAGCTGCCTGGCGCTGATCCGCACCCTGACCTCCCTGGGGTATCTCTACGAGACCGGGCGCCGCCAGGGCTATTACCCCACGGGCCGCCTGCTGGCCATGGCGCAGCAGATCGCGCGGCACGACCCGGTGCTGGACCGGGTGCACGGCACCATGAACGAGCTGCGTGCCGCCACCGGCGAGACCGTGGTGATCGGCAAGCTGCATGAAGACAGGTGGGTGGTGTACCTGGACGTGCTCGAATCCCCGCACGCGATCCGCTATATCGCCACCGCCGGCGAGCGGCGCGAGCTCCACGCGAACTCGATCGGCAAGGCCTTACTGTCCGTCATGCCCGATGACGAGCGCAGCGCGCTGATCGCGCAGCTCAGCTTCGAGCGCTTCACGCCCCGCACGATAGCGAACGCGGCGCAGCTGGAAGCCGAGCTCAAGACATCCGCCGAACAGGGCTGCTTTATCAACCTGGGCGAGTCGCTGCCCGACGTTGGCGCGCTGGCCTGGCCGGTGCGCCTGTCTGGCGAATGCTACGGGATATCCATTGCCGGGCCGGCCTACCGCATCGAGCCCGCGCTGACGCGTTTCTCGGCCATCCTCAGGACGGCCTGCTCCGCGCTCGAGCGCGACGAACGCAGCCGCTTCACGCAATAGCCATCGGCATATCCGCCGTCAACCCACGGCGCTCGCTTCCGGCATGCCGCACTCGCGCAGCAGGTCGCGCAGTTCGTTGATGACCGGGAACACCTCCTGGTTCCAGTCGGCGCCCTGCCTGTCATGCGCCTCCTGCTCGCTCTCGACGATCCAGCGGTCCTCCTTGAAGATCCGCTCGGTGAACCACACCAGCAGCGGCCATGCCAGATCCAGTATGCCGGGAATGCCCGGCTTCTTGATCGACAGCAGGCCGAACGTGCGGTTGGTGCGCTGCTCGGCGTCGAGCGGCACGTAGACGATCCACAGGTCCATCACCAGCGTGGCATCCCCGGTACGGATCTGCAAGGTCTGGTAGGGATACAAGGTGCGCACCGTCATCACGTCCTTGCCGTCTTGCCCGCCCTTGCTGCCGCCGCCGAACACCAGTGCCTCGCCCACCGGCTGCTTGCCCTGCTCGCGGGAGAAGGTGTAGTCCACCTCGACCCAGCCATCGCCGCGACGGCGGCCGAGCGAGCGGGCGCGCATCTGCCCCATCTGCCGCCGGTGCAGGAACTGATGGTTCATGTCCATCAGGTTCTCGTGCATGAAGGAATAGTGGCATTTGACCTCGCGGCCGAATCGCCGCGTCTTGTAGGCCTTGTTGGCCACCGAGCCAAGGCTTGGCAACGGGGTTTCGTCGGCCAGCACCGCGCTGCCGGGGAACACGAAGATCAGCCCCTCCACCTCGCGGCACGGATAGGAGCGCACGCCGTTGGGCAGGCGCTCGCGGCCCAGGTAAGGCACGTCGATGCAACGGCCCGTGCAGTCGTAGGTCCAGCCGTGATAGCAGCAGCGGATCGATTCGCCGTCGACCACGCCCGCATGCAGCGGCACCTGCCGGTGCGCGCAACGATCCTCGAGCGCGAATACCGCGCCGGACTCCGTGCGCACCAGCACGATCGGCTCCCCGGCAAAGCGCACGCCATGCGCCTTGCCACGCTTGACCTCGCGCGACCAGGCCAGGGGATACCAGTGATCGGGATGGATGGTGACGCGGCGCAGGTCGCGCAGCGGGGCTTCGGCGGGGCTATCGCTATCGTTGGCACTGCTATCTAGCAACGGGACTGCATGCATGGGGGACTTCTCCTCGCAAGACTGGAATCTCGATTGGCCGACTGCGTGGCTGGAACTCACTCGGTGATCAGTCTACCCGAAGGCGAGCCAAAGCATGTATGGCCGGCCACGCCCGACGGCAAGCAAACGCCATCGGCGGGTGGCAAGATGCCCCATCCGGGCGCCGTCAGGGCGCGGTAATGCGGGAAGCCGTGCCATCCCGGGCACACAGCCGGCGGCAGGCCAGCAACGGCAGGCGCAGCAGGAAGCCGGCCAGCAGGCGCGCGTGCATCCCGCTCAGCAAGAGGTTGTCGCGCACGTAATTGAAATGCGACACGCCGCCTTCCCCGGCGCTGAAATAGCGCACCGGCGCATCCAGGTTCAGCGGCCGCACGCCTTGCCAGCACATGCGCACCACCGCCTCGGGATCGAAATCGAAACGGCGCATCCAGCGCTGCTTGTGCATGACGGCACGCAGCGGCGCGATCGGGTAAACGCGAAAGCCATAGAGTGAATCGCCGATGCCGGCCCAGAGCGTTTCCAGGTTGGCCCAGGCGTTGGAGATACGGCGCCCGTAGACCCGCACCTTCGGCGCGCTGGCATCGAAGACCGGACGGCCGAGCACCATGGCCCGCGGGTTACGTTGCGATGCCGCCATGAAGGGCGCGATCAGGCCGGCCGGATGCTGGCCGTCGGAATCCATGGTCAGCACGTGGGTGAACCCTTGCGCGGCGGCCTGCTCCAGCCCGTGCAGCACTGCCGCGCCCTTGCCCTGGTTGCGGGGCAGCACAAGCACGCGCAGGCCCGGGTCGGCCGCCGCCTCCTGCTGCAGCCACTCGGTGCTGCCGTCGGTGCTGCCATCCACCACCACCCATACCGGCGACCAGTGGCGCCGCGCCTCGCGCACAGTGTCGCGAACCTTGGACCCCGGGTTATAGCTGGGAATCAGGACGAGATGAGTGGTGGAAGGCTTAGTCATGCGAAGGTGAATCTGAGAGTGAATCTGAAAGTGAATCTGGAAACAGTGAAAAAACAAGAACCGGGGCGTGCGCGGCAACCACGTAAACCCGGCCGCTCAGACATGGTGCACCGCAGCGCAGCCAGCCTTGCCGGGACGCAGCGGCGCCATCTCCGGGCATGACAGCTCCGCCTCATAGTATTGCGCCAGTTCGGCCATGAACCCGCGCTCGCTGTCGGGGGGATCGAAACGCCGGCCCAGCCGGACGCGATAGCAGACCGGCATATCGGGCTTGCGAAAAAACGGCCAGCCCTTGCCCAGGAACGGCGAATCGGTCTCGATAAACAGCGTCTGCACCGGCACGCCAGCACGCTTGGCGATCAGCCCGACGCCGCCCTTGAAAGCATTGACCGGGTAGCGTGTGGTGCGCGTGCCTTCGGGGAACACCAGCACCTGGCCGCCATGCCGCAGTTCCTGCACGGCACTGCGGATCAGGCCGGTCAGCGTGTCGTTGCGGATATAGCGCGCCAGCCTGGCGGCAGCGCCGAGGAAGGGATTGTCCGCCACCTCGGCTTTCATCACGCAGGCCGCCCCAGGCAGCCGCGACAATACCAGCAAGGCATCCAGCAGGCCGGGGTGATTGGCCGCCAGCACGAGGGGCGGCCCGCCGCGCAGGCTGTCCAGTTCGCGCAGGTCGAAGCAGCAAGCGCCCATGGCGGCCAGCGCCCCCAGGTAGAAGCGGAACATGCCCATGATCACGAAGCGGCCAAAGCGCTGCCCCAGCCCGGGCGGCAGCAGCCAATAGCAGGCCACGGCAAAGGGTGCCCATAGCAGCGAGATCAGCGCCAGCAGCAACATGCCGGCGTAGAACGCGGCGTACTCGGCCGCCACCGTGGCCTGGCCTTGCAAGGTTTCGCGTAGTTGCCGGAGCATCAAGGCACCTCCCTGGCCGCGCTCACGCAAACACTTCCAGCCCGTGGCCGGCCGATGCCTCGATTTCCACCAGCAGATCGTCGCGGCAGATGTCGGCCTGCACGTAGGCGATCGGCATGCCGGGCCCCACTGCTTTCTCCAGTTCCGCGCGCACGCTGGCGAGCGTGCCACACTCCTGCGGATGGCGAACGTAGACCCGGTAGGCGAGTTCCGGCAAACCAAGGCCGGGATGGCCGTCGCGCGCGCCCTGCTCCAGTACGGCGGCGATGTTGGCAATGCTCTCGCGCGTTTGCGCGGCCACATCGCCAACGTGCACCGTGCGATGGCCAACGATGCTGGCGGTGCCGGAGACAAACAGCACGGGCGCGGCGCGCTCGTCCTGCTCTTGCGCCTGCATACTGGGCTGCATACCGGGCTGCATACCGGGCTGCGTACTGGCCTCCCACAAGCCGGCACGCGCAAAGGTCGGGCTGCGCGGGCCGTATTGCGCAGGGTAGCGATAGGCGCTGACCTGGCGCGGATTCTCCACCGCGACAGGCGCCCGCGGGCTGGCCAGGAAGCCGATCGACAGCGTGCGCTGCGCCACGGCCTGGCCCACCGTGCCAAGCGCGCAGGCCGCCGGCACATTGCCCACGATCTCCCGGTGGCAAGCGGTGAAGGCATCCTGGCGCCCGATATTGAACTGGCGATATCGCTCCATGCCGGACTCTTCGGCATTGATATCGGCCACGTAGTTCCATACCCGCACCAGGTAGGGATAACCCTGTGCATCCAGCAGGCCGAAGATGTCCCGATAGGCCCGCTCGGTGGCGAGCTGCAGCGTGGCGCCCGATGCACCGGCAAAATCCGCCTCGCGCAACGTGACGCTGCCGAACATCAGGCCCAGCGCAGCGTCCACGCGGAAATGCACCACGCCGTGCCGCCCGGTGGCGGGCTGGGCCATGGCACCCCAGGCCGCATTGCTGCCGTGCCAGACTTCGCAAACGACCGGATCCTCGCCCAGCGGCGGCGTGGCCACGCGCAGCAGCGGCAGGTCCGCGCCGGCAAGCGCAGGCGGTGGCGCACCGCCGCCATACCAGACGGCGCCCAGCGCGCCCTCCAGCCAGCCCGGCCGCGCCGCCGCCAGCGCACCGGCCGTGTATTGCGCCAGCCGCAGCGGTGTTGCGTTCATCGCATCGCGCTTCATTGGCTGACCACCGTGCCGGTGTCGTCGAGCGGGCGGATATTGCGGCGGCGTTGACGCCATGCGCCCAGCGAGCGCCGGCAGTTGACCAGCGCCACGCCGTAGTAGAGCACCTTGAAAGCCAGCAGCGAGCGCCAGATCGGCGTCTTGCCGTAGATGTCGCCAGCCAGCACGGACAGCAGCGCCTCTTTCATCCGTAGCAAGTTGCGCGGCCCCATGAACAGATCGCGCATGGTCGGCGTCGTAATGCGGTAGATAAACCAGGAGAACTGCCTGGGCCCGTGACGCACGACCTTGTCGAAACGCTGCAGCGCAGCCTGCGCCCCGGCGGGTTGGCGCAGGCAGGTTTCGATGGCATCGGCCGCGGCAAAGGCGCTGGTCATGGCCAGCATCACGCCCGACGAGAACACCGGGTCGATAAAGGCATAGGCGTCGCCAAGCAGCACGTAGTTCGGGCCGAAGGTCTGCTCGGTCACGTAGGAATAGTTGCCGGTAGCTTCCACATCCGCGATCAGCTCGGCATCCGCCAGGCGCTCCGCCAGCGCCGGACACAGCGCGATGGTGTCAGCGAAGAAGTCCTTGAGCGGCTTGTCGCGGCGTTTGAGGTAATACGGCCAGGTCACCGCGCCCACGCTGGTGGTCCCGTCCGAGAGCGGGATGAACCAGAACCAGCCGTGCTCGAACCAGAAGATCGTGATGTTGCCTTCGTTCTTGCCAGGATGACGCCGCGCGCCGCGAAAGTGCCCGTACAGCGCGGAGCTGTTGTGCTTGGGATTGCGCAGCTTGGTCTTGAAGCGGTTGGCAAGAAACGTGTCGCGGCCCGACGCGTCGACCACGAAGCGCGCCTGCCAGTCCTCCTGGCTGCCGTCGTCCCGCACGGCATGCACGACGGCGCCCTCGTCCTGCGCAAGGAACGCCACTTCCTTCACCCGGCATTGCTCGATCACTTGCGCACCCTTGCGCGCCGCATTGCGGAACAGCAACTCGTCAAAGGCAGAGCGACGCACATGGTAGGCATAGGGCATCGACTTGTCCCAGGCATCGGCGAATTCAAAAGCCTGGCCGCCTTCGTGCCACGGCGAGACGAACTCGGCGGCCCATTTCTCGATGGAGATGGCCCGCACTTCGCCGGCCACCCCCAGGCGCTCGAACAGCGGCAGGTTGGCGGGCAGCAAGGATTCGCCGATATGGAAACGCGGATGGCTCGCCTTCTCCAGCAGCGTGACCTGGAAGCCGCGCTCCGCCAGCAAGGCCGCGGCGGTGGACCCGGCAGGACCGCCGCCGATCACCAGCACATCGCACTGGCGCGGGCCGGAAGCCGGCAACGCGGCCGGCATGCCGCCACCGGCGCTGGAATGGGCATTGTTATCCATCATGTCTTCTAGCATCCCGCGGCCGCCCTAGGCCATGCCACCATTGATCGAGAGCGTCTGGCCAGTGACGTAGGCCGCCGCGTCCGACACGAGGTAGGCGACCATGGCCGCCACTTCCTGTACGCTGCCGGCCCGCCCCGCCGGCACCAGCTGCCGGATGCGCTCGACCGGAAACGCCTGCCCAATCATGGGCGACTCGATGACGCCAGGCGCCACGGCGTTGACGGTCACCCCGCGCGAGGCCATCTCGATCGACAAGGAGCGCGTGGCCGCGATCAGCCCGGCCTTGGCCGCCGCATAGTTGGCCTGGCCGCGGTTGCCCATCAGCGCCGCCACCGAAGCCATGTTGACGATGCGGCCCCAGCGGGTGCGCATCATTGGCATCAGCAAGGGCTGGGTGACGTTGAAGAAGCCGTTGAGCGAGACATCGATCACGCTGCGCCATTGCTCGCGCGTCATGCCGACCATGGGGGCATCGTCATGGATGCCGGCGTTGTTGACGAGTATCTGCACCGGCCCGTCGGCCAGGATGCGCTGCAATGCAGCGTCGGTAGCATCGGCATCGGTAACATCGAAGGCGATGGCATGCGCACGTCCGCCGGCGGCGCGAATCGTTCCGGCCGCCGCTTCGGCCTGGGCAAGATTGCGGTTGGCGTGGACCCAGACCTCGTGGCCGGCCTGCGCCAGCGCCACGCAGATCGCTTGCCCAATTGCACCACTGCCGCCGGTGACCAGCGCCAACTTGCGCTTCTCTTGCTGCTCCATCCACGCTCCCACAAGCGGCTGCTTCGTTACGGTCACAGGCACCTCTTCCGATACCCGTACAGATACCGCACATTGGTGTGCGTTGTCTGTCCTATTGCCTCTGACATCCCGGGCCGTTGGCCCAAAGGCTTCAACGGGACCGATTCTCTGCCGTAAAAGCGGCAAGGCTGCCGAGCGAGGCGAAAATCTCGTGGTTGTGAGGATTATCGGAGCGCAACTCGAAGCCGTATTTCTTGGATATCAGCAGGGCAATTTCCAGGATGTCGATGGAATCCAGGCCAAAGCCCTCACCATATAGGGGCGTCTCGGCAGAGACGTCTTCCGGCTCGATATCGGTGATATCAAGTTCACCGATGATCAACTCGGCGAGTTCATGTTCCAGTTCGGTCATCGTCGCAACGTTGGAAATATCGAGGGGGTCCGCATGCACGCTACAGCGGTCGTGTGGCGCCCGGGGCATGCGTGAAGTGAGACTGCTACTGTATACTTCGGCACCGTCTTTGGGGCTGATGCTACCAAGGCGGGGTAAATCCCACTAGAAAAGAGAAGTTTGGTAACAACATTGTTCACCACTTCCGGAATCATCGCTCCACTTCCGCAGTCTTCACGCTATATGCTCTCGTCTTGCTTCCCGGTGCCCAGACAGGCGCCGGTTCGTCCTGTCGGGCGCCATTGCAGGGCATGTGATCCTTGCAGCCGGCAAGACGAGCGCCACCCGTACCCACATAGCGCCCCCACATGTCATCTTGTGATCCATTCGCGTCCCGCCGTGCCGCCGACGTGTCCGCCAGACCGGCGGACGACAGCCTCATCGGCAGCCAAACCGCTGCACCCAAACAGATGCCGGGCACGGCACATGCGGCCGGCGAACATCCGCTGCGCCGGCACGGATGGGTAATCGTTGCTGCACTTTTCGCCTTGTATGAATACGCTTTGCACCGTGTGGCCCAGCAGCCCGGCGCGCAGGTGGCCGGTTTGCTGCTGGGTGCCGCGCCTTTTGTCCTGCTGGCGCTGAGCTTCAGCTGGCGTTCCGGCTGGCGGCTCCCCCTGCTCATTTTGCTGGGGCTCGCCTGTGCCGGCCTGTGGCTGCTGCGCGCCCCGCTCTCGCTGCATTTCGGGTGGACCTACTATTTGCAGCACATGGGCGCAAACACCGCCCTCGGATTGATGTTCGGCCGTAGCTTGCGGCGCGGGCAGACGCCGCTGTGCACCCAGTTCGCCACCATCGTGCGGGGACCGCTCTCCCCCGCGCTGAAACGCTACACGCGCGCCATCACGCTGGCGTGGACGCTGTTCTTCGCCGTCATGGCAACGGTATCCACGGCCCTGTTCGCGCTTGCGCCTATCGCCACCTGGTCCACCTTCGCCAACCTGTGCAGCCCGCTGCTGGTGGCACTGATGTTCGTGGCGGAAGCGGGCTGCCGCCGTTTTGCGCTCCCGGGACTGGCCCATGCCGGCGTCCGGGAAGCGATCCAGGGCTACCGCGCGGCCATGGCCGCGCGCGCCGGGCTGTCGCGTTGATGCCGGCCGCCCCAGCACATCGGCAGTCCGACATCGTGCGCACCTTTCCGCTGGTTTCGCACGCCTCGCAGGACAGCATCATTGCCTACCATCTCGGCCAGGCGGTGACGGTGCGCCGGTTCCTGGCCGACGTCATGCGGCTTGCCGCCGAGTTGCCGCCGGGTGGCCATGTCTTCAATGTCTGCGCCGACCGCTATTGCTTCACGGTAGGACTGTGCGCCGCGCTGCTGGCCGGCAAGATCAGCCTGTTGCCGTCCACCCATACCCCGGAGATGGTGCGCCAGCTTGCCTCGTTCGCACCCGACGCCTTCTGCCTGCACGACACGCCGGATTGCGATATCGCGCTGCCGCGCTTGCGCATTCCCGCGTTCGTCGGGCAAGCCACCGATGCACCCGCGGCCGAGGTGCGCATACCGTCGATTCCTGGCGAGCGCGTCATGGCCTATGTGTTCACCTCGGGCTCGACCGGACAGCCGGTGCCGCACCGCAAGACCTGGGGCTTCCTGGTCAGCAATGTGCGCGCCGCGGCGGCACGGCTGGGCTTGCAGGATGGCCGCGCCTATACGCTGGTGGGCACCGTGCCGCCCCAGCATATGTACGGTTTCGAGTCCACGGTATTGCTGGCCTTGCAGGGCGGCATCGCGCTGAGCGCGGCGCCTACCTTCTACCCCGCGGATATCCGCGCTGCGCTGGAAGCCGTGCCGCGCCCGCGCGTGCTGGTGACCTCGCCGGTCCATCTGCGCGCGCTGCTGCTTTCTCCCGGCAAGCTGCCGCACGCGGACCTGGTCCTGTCCGCCACCGCGCCGCTGTCGGAGAAGCAGGCCTGCGAGGCGGAGGCGCGCCTGGCGGCGCCGCTGATGGAAATCTACGGCAGTACGGAAACCGGCCAGCTGGCTACGCGCCGCACCGCGCAGACTAGCGCCTGGGAGCTGTTCCCCGAGGTGAAGCTGGAAGCGCGCAGCGAAGCCGGGGAAGATGAACAGATCTGGGCCGCGGGCGGCCACGTGGAACAACCCGTTGCCATGGGCGACGCGCTGGAACTGCTGGACGAAACCCGTTTCCTGCTGCACGGCCGCAAGGCGGACCTGATCAATATCGCCGGCAAGCGCACCTCCCTGGCTTACCTCAATCACCAGCTCAACGCCATCGCGGGCGTGGAAGACGGCGTCTTCTTCATGCCGGACGAGCAGCCCGAGGGCCATGTGCAGCGCTTGATCGCCCTGGTGGTGGCGCCGCGCCTGCGGGCCGCGCAGATCCAGCAAGCGCTGCGCGAGCGCATCGATCAGGCCTTCCTGCCGCGCCCGCTGCTGTTCGTGGATACCCTGCCGCGCAACGCTACCGGCAAGCTCCCGCACGAGATCCTGGCGCCACTGGTGGCGAAACTGCAGGCGGCCCAACGGCGCGGCGACACGGCATGAGGCGCGCGGACCAACCCGGCCACCGCCCCGAGCAAGGCGAAGCGAGCGCTGCGGCCAGCTTCGTCATCGCGCCCGATCACCCCGCGATGGCCGGGCATTTCCCCGGCCATCCGGTGGTGCCGGGCGTGGTGCTGCTGGATCACGCGATCATGCTGATCGGCGCGGCGCTGGCGCAACCGCTGGAGATCTTCCAGATCGGTTCGGTCAAGTTCCTGAGCCCGGTATCGCCCGGAGAACCGGTGACGCTCACGCATGAAACCGATGCACGCGGCACCATCCACTTCACGCTCGACGCCAACGGCCGTGACGTAGCAAGCGGCACGCTGACCCCACCGGGGCCGGCGCCGCAGTCCGGGGAAAACGGCGCATGACGTGGCCTGCCAAGCGACAGCAAGCCGCCAGCGCCGACTGGTCCAGCCGTGAGGAGCGCAGCAACACCACCTTGCTGCGCATCATGAGCTGGCTCTCGTTGCGGCTGGGCCGTCGGTTCGGGCGCGCCGTGCTGCGCCTGATCACCGCTTACTTCGTGCTGTTCTCGCCAACCGCGCGCCATGCCTCGCGCGCCTACCTGGACCGCGTGCTGGGACGCTCCGCCGGCTGGAGCGACGGTTTCAAGCACGTATTCACCTTCGCCTCTACCATCCACGACCGGATCTACCTGCTCAACGAACGCTTCGACCTGTTCGACATCCGCGTGCATGGCGGCGAGCTGGTGGACGCGGCCATGGCGCGAGGCGGTGGCGCCTTCCTGCTGGGTGCGCACATGGGCAGCTTCGAAGTGATCCGCGCCGTGGGCCGCCTGCGACCCAACCTGCGGGTGGCGATCACCATGTACGAGGAGAACGCACACAAGCTCAACGACTTGCTTGAAGCCATCAACCCGGCCATGCGCCAGGATTTGATTGCGCTCGGCCGCATCGATGCCATGCTGAAGGTGCGCGAATACCTGGAGCGCGGCTTCATGATCGGCATGCTGGCCGACCGCACGCTCTCGCAGCGCGCCACCGATCCCGTGCAGCAGTGCGATTTCCTCGGCGCGCCGGCGGGCTTCCCAACCGGCCCGCTGCGCATGGCGGCCATGCTGCGCCGTCCCGTGATCTTCATGACCGGGCTGTACCGCGGCGGCAACCGGTACGATATTCATTTCGAGACGCTGGCGGATTTCTCGCACGTGGCGCGCGGCCAGCGCGAGCACGAAGTCCAGGCCGCGCTGGCGCGCTACGTGGGCATGCTGGAGCGTCACTGCCACGACGCGCCGTACAACTGGTTCAACTTCTACGACTTCTGGCAGTCCGGCCCGCCGCTTTCCAGCGCGCCGCCGCCCGGCAACGAGCCCTGACCCATGCCCCGATCCCCGAACGCCCGCCAGCCCTGCCGTCTGCGTATTCTTGCACGGCTGTCCGTGCTTGCCTGCATGGCTGGCGCGCTTAACGTGGC
This sequence comes from Cupriavidus sp. 8B, assembly GCF_054589115.1. Classification (NCBI taxonomy): domain Bacteria; kingdom Pseudomonadati; phylum Pseudomonadota; class Betaproteobacteria; order Burkholderiales; family Burkholderiaceae; genus Cupriavidus; species Cupriavidus sp. 8B. The sequence goes on from NZ_BAAILO010000292.1 coordinate 13,224, forward strand.
CACCCCGGCGCTCGCGCAGGCCGCCGAGCCGCCCGCCACCGCTTCCGCGGCCTGGGGCGTGGATCAGCTGATGTCCGCGCTGGCGCAGCGCAAATCCGGGCGCGTGCGTTTTACCGAGACCAAGTATCTCGCCATGCTCGAGCGTCCGGTGGTGTCGTCGGGCGAGCTGGTCTTCGTGGCGCCGGATCATCTGGAAAAGCGTACCGTCACGCCCAAGCCGGAGAACCTGGTGCTCGACGGCGACATGATGACGGTGGAGCGCGGCGGCAAGCGCTTCGTCATGCCGCTGCAGAACTACCCCGAAATCGCGGCCTTTATCGAGAGCATCCGCGGCACCCTGGCCGGCAACCGCAATGCGCTGGAGCGCTACTATCGCCTCGGCATCGAGGGCCGCGCCGCGCGCTGGACGTTGACCCTGACGCCGGCTGATTCGCGCATGGCGGGCATCGTCAAGCAGATCCGCATCGACGGCGCTCGGGACACGCTCGACAGCGTGGTGATCGTGCAGGCCGACGGCGACCGCTCGGTGATGCAGATCAAGACCGCCGGCACACCATGACCGGACAGGCTCGCGGCGACAACTGGCGCCAGCGCCTGTCCGGGCGGCCGGCGCGCGTGGCGGTCGGCCTGTGGCTGGTATTCCTGCTGGCGTGCGCCGCGGTGGTTTCCCGCACCAGCTTCACCGCGGACTTGTCCGCCTTCCTCCCGCGCGCGCCCAGCGCGGAGCAGCAATTGCTGGTGGACCAGTTGCGCGAAGGATTGGTCTCGCGCCTGATCCTGCTTGGCATCGAAGGCGGCGACGCCGCCGGGCGCGCCGCGCTTTCCAAAGCGGTGGCGGCAAAGCTGCGTGCCGATCCGCGCTTCTCCTCGGTCAACAATGGCGAGCCGGTCAACCAGGCCAGCGATCAGCGTTTCCTCTACGCGCATCGCTACCTGCTCAGCCCCACGGTGACGCCCGAGCGCTTTTCGCCGGACGGGCTGAAGGCGGCGGTGAGCGAGAGCTTCGACCTGCTCGCCTCGCCAGCGGGACTCTTCACCAAGACGCTGTTGCCACGCGACCCCACTGGCGAAATCACCTTCGTGCTGGGCCAGCTCGACAGCAACCAACGCGTGCCGCTGCGCGACGGCGCTTGGATCTCGCGCGACGGCAAGCGCGCCGTGCTGCTGGCGCAAACCGCCAGCGCTGGCTCCGACACCGACGGCCAGGCAAGCGCCATCGCCGCCATCCGCCAGGCCTTCGGGCAAGCGCGGCAAGCACAAGCCGGCGCCGAGGCTTACCGCCTCATGATGACCGGCCCTGGCGTGTTCTCCGTGAGCACCCGCGACACCATCAAGCGTGAAGTGGAGCGCCTGTCCACGCTGGGCATCTGCCTGATCGTCACGCTGCTGTTGCTGGTGTACCGCTCGGTGCCCACGCTGCTGCTCGGGCTGGTGCCGGTGGTTTCGGGCGCGCTGGCCGGGGTGGCCGCGGTCAGCCTGGGCTTTGGCGGCGCGGTACATGGGCTGACGCTGGGTTTCGGCACCACGCTGATCGGCGAGGCGGTCGATTATTCCATCTACCTGTTCGTGCAGTCCGCCCAGTACACGCATGGCGGCCGGCGCGACGAGCGGGCCTGGGTCGGCGCGTTCTGGCCCACGGTGCGGCTGGGCGTGCTGACCTCGATCTGCGGCTTTGCCTCGCTGCTGCTCTCGGGTTTCCCGGGGCTGGCCCAGTTGGGGCTGTATTCCATCGCCGGGCTGGCCACGGCAGCCCTGGTCACGCGCTTCGTGCTGCCGCGGCTGGCGCCGGCCAAACTGCGCATGCGCGACGTCACGCCGCTGGGTACGCGCCTGGCCCGCATCGCCACGCAGGCCCACCGGCTGCGCTGGCCGATGGTCGCGCTGCTGCTGGCCGCCGGCACGGTGCTGCTATTGCAGCGCGGCCCGCTGTGGAGCCAGGAACTCGCCTCGCTTAGCCCGGTGCCCGAGCGGGAACAGGCACTCGATGCCTCGTTGCGCGCCGACCTTGGCGCACCGGACGTGCGTTACCTCGTGGTGTTGTCCGGCCCCGACCAGGAAAACGTGCTGCAGGGCGCGGAGCGCGTGGCCCGGGAGTTGGACCCGCTGGTGGCGCAAGGCGTCATCGCGGGCTACGAGAGCCCGGCGCGCTACCTGCCCAGCCTGGCCACCCAGCACGCCCGGCAGGCCAGCCTGCCGCCGCGGCAGGAACTGGCGCAACGGCTGCAGGCAGCGGTAGCGGATCAACCCGTGAAGCCCGGCCTGTTTGCGCCATTCCTGGACGAAGCCGAGCAGGCGCGCAGCGCGGCGCCGCTGCGCCGGGAAGACCTGCGCGGCACCTCGATGGCGCTCGCCGTCGACGGGCTGCTAACCCGCCGCGGCGAGCGCTGGAGCGCCACGCTGCCGCTGCGCGCGCCCGCGACGGCAACGCAGGGCAAACCGAGCCTGGACGCGGCGCCGATCCGCGCGGCCATTGCGCGCGCCGGCTTGCACGATACGCTCTTTGTCGACCTGAAGAACGAATCCGACCATCTCTACGGCAGCTATATGCGCGAAGCGCTGCACCTGTCGCTTGGCGGGCTGGCCGCCATTGCCGTGCTGCTGGCGATCGCGCTGCGCTCGCCGCGGCGCGTGCTGGGCACCTTGCTGCCGCTGGCTGCAGCCACGCTCGTGGTCGTGGCGGGACTGGCCGCCAGCGGACGGCAGCTAACCATCCTCCACCTGGTCGGCATGCTGCTGCTGATCGCGGTGGGCTCGAACTACGCCCTGTTCTTCAACGGCGGCGGCCGGCAGGACAGCGCCATTTCACCGCATACCCTGGTGTCCCTGATGCTGGCCAACATGACCACGGTGGCGGCCTTTGGCCTGCTCGCCTTCTCGAGCCTGCCATTGCTGCAAGCGTTCGGCATGACCGTTGGCCCCGGCGCGGTGCTGGCGCTATTGTTCTCGGCTATCCTGGCACCGCCTGCGCTGTTGTCCGCGCCGGCCAGGAACCAACCATGAACCCCATGACCCATTCCCCTGGCATCCAGGACACCCGCCCGTGGCGTCCCGGCGCCCTGGTCAGCGGTACGCTGGCGTTACATGCCGGCGCTGCCGCGGCCATCGTCGCGCAGCCCGCGGCCCTGCCTTGGGCTGCCGGCGGCGTGATCGCCTCGCACCTGCTGCTGACGGCGGCCGGGTTGTGGCCGCGCAGTACCTGGCTGGGACCGAACCTGCTGACGCTCCCGCCAGCGGCACAAGGCTGCGTGGCCCTGAGCTTCGACGACGGGCCCAATCCTGAGGTGACGCCGCGCGTGCTGGACCTGCTGGACCAGCACCGGGTGCAAGCCACGTTCTTCTGCATCGGCGCGCGCGCCGCGCGGCACCCCGCGCTGGTACGCGAGATCGTGCGGCGCGGGCACGCCGTGGAAAACCACAGCCTGGACCATCGCCATCACTTCTCGCTGTTTGGCCCGGCCCGGCAGATGCGCGATATCGCCGCGGCACAACAGGTGCTGACAGAGCTGACCGGCACCGCGCCGCGCTTCTTCCGCGCCCCCGCTGGCCTGCGCAATCTCTTTCTCGAACCCGTGCTGTGCCGGCTTGGCCTGCACCTGGCCAGCTGGACGCGGCGGGGCTTCGACACCGCCGCCGCCGGCGATGCCGGACGCGTCGCGGCCCGCTTGCTGGCGGGCCTGGCCGAGCGCGACATCCTGCTGATGCACGACGGCAACCCGGGCCACGATCATGCCGGACAGCCATTGGTGCTGGCGGCGCTGCCGCGCGTGCTGCGGGCCATCGAGAGCGCTGGGTTGCGCTGCGTGACGTTGCGCGATGCCGTGCCCCAAGCCACGCGCTGAGACACGCGCTGAAACACGGCGCCACCCAGCTGTTGGTGACGTGGCCCGCACAGGCCTTTTGCTACAATCTGCGCACCGCGCAAATGGATCCACAACGCAGTGTCCCCCCTTCTTTTCTCGCACTACACCGCCACCAGTTGCCTCGGGCATGGCCTCGACGCCACCCTGGCGGCACTGCGCGCGCAACGCGGCGGCCTGGCCCCCTGCGGCTTTAGCGATATCAAGCTGGATACGTATATTGGTGAAGTCGCGCAGGTGGACGAGACCGCACTGCCCGAGGCGCTGGCCGAGTTCGACTGCCGCAACAACCGGCTGGCGCAACTGGGACTGGAACAAGACGGCTTTGCCGAGCAGGTGCGCATGAGCGTGGACCGCTACGGCGCGCACCGCATCGGCGTGTTCCTTGGCACCAGCACCGCCGGCATTCTGCAGACCGAGCTGGCGTACCGCCGGCGCGACCCCGATACCGGCGCGCTGCCGGCGGGCTTTCATTACCGCGGCAGCCACAGCCCCTACTCGCTGGCGGAATTCGTGCGGTGCTACTTCGCCCTGCGCGGGCCGGCGGTGTCGATCTCGTCTGCCTGCTCGTCTGGCGCGAAGGTGTTCGCCTCGGCGCGCCGCATGCTCGAGGCGGGGCTGATCGATGCGGCCGTGGTGGGCGGCGTCGATTCGCTGTGCCACACCACGCTCTATGGATTCAATTCGCTGGAACTGGTTTCCAACCAGCCATGCCGGCCCTACGATGCGCAGCGCAACGGGATATCGATCGGCGAAGGCGCCGCCTTCGGGCTGCTAGAGCGCCTGCCCGCGGCAAGCGCCGGCGATGACATCCTGCTGCTGGGCATTGGCGAATCCAGCGATGCCCACCATATGTCCGCGCCGCACCCGCAAGGCCTGGGCGCCCGCATGGCGATGGCGCAGGCGCTGGCCGGCGCCGGCCTGACCCCGGCGCAGATCGACTACGTCAACCTGCACGGCACCGCCACGCGCAGCAACGACGCGGCCGAAGGCAAGGCCATGCTGGACCTGCTGCCCGCCGTCCCGTGCAGCTCCACCAAGGGCGCGACCGGCCACACGCTGGGCGCCGCCGGCGCCATCGAAGCGGTGATCTGCGCGCTGGCGCTGCGTCACCGCCTGCTGCCGGCGGGCATCAACACGACCGAGCCGGACCCCGAACTGCCGCTCGACTACCTGCTGCAAAACCGCGAGCAGCCCGTGTATCGCGTACTGAGCAACGCCTTTGGCTTTGGCGGCTCCAACTGCAGCCTGTTGTTCGGGCGTGCCGATTCGCCAGATTGAACCTACCCATGCAAGTCAGCGCATTCATCGAAGGCCTCGGCCTGCTAGGCCCCGGCTTCAAGGATTGGCCGCAAGGCGCCGCCGTGCTTGCCGGCACGCTGCCTTACGCCAGCGAACCGACCAGGCTGCCGCCACCGGCCGGCCTGCCCCCGGCCGAACGGCGCCGCACCGGTCCCTGCGTCAAGTTGGCGCTGGCACTTGGCCAGCAAGCCGCGGCGGTCAGCGGCATGGATGCGGCGGCCCTGCCGACCGTGTTCAGTGCATCCAGCGGGGACGGCCAGAACTATCACCTGATCTGCGAAGCACTCGCCAGCGACGACCCGCTGATCTCGCCGACGCGCTTCCACAACTCCGTGCATAACGCGGCGGCGGGCTACTGGGGCATAGCCTCCGGCGCCATGGCATCGTCCAATGTGCTGTGCGCGCGCGACGGCAGTTTCGGCGCCGGCCTGCTGGACGCCCTGTGCCAGGTGGCGGTGGACCGCGAAGCGTGCCTGCTGATCGCCTATGACACGGACTATCCGGAACCGCTGCGCAGCCACCGGCCGATCCCCGACGCATTCGGCGTGGCGATGGTGCTCCTGCCCGAGCCTACCGCGCGTTCGCTCGCGCGTATCGACGTGACGCTGACCGATGCACCGGCGAGCCGGATGACGGACCCCGGGCTGGAACGGTTGCGCCAGGGCATACCCGCGGCACGGGCCCTGCCCCTGCTGCAGGCGCTGGCGCTGGGTGGCCCGAGCGAAGTGGTGATCGACTATCTGGACGATTTGCGCCTGCGGGTGGCGACGACGCCTGCCGCGTCGGCATGACGTCATGAATCCGGACACGGCACCGCTGAGGCACGCCTGGATTGCCGCGCATATTCCGCATCAGGGCACCATGTGCCTGCTGGACAGCGTGCTCGACTGGAGCCCGGAATTCATCCGTTGCGAAGCCACCAGCCATACCCACCCCGATAATCCACTGCGCGCCCACGGACGCCTGGCGGCCGTGTGCGGCATCGAATACGCGGCGCAGGCCATGGCCGCCCACGGGGCTGCGCTGCAACAGCCCGCGCAGCGCCCGCGCGTGGGCTACCTGGCCAGCGTGCGCAAACTGGATCTGCGCGTAGCGCGCCTTGACGATATCGCCGCGCCGCTGCGGGTGGAGGCCCACCGCATCAGCGGCAGCGAGAGCAACATCCTCTATGCCTTTGAAGTGAGCGCGGCCGGCCAGCTGCTGCTGGCCGGCCGCGCTGCGGTCA
>NZ_BAAILO010000292.1:19676-25697 GCF_054589115.1 Cupriavidus sp. 8B
GTTGATTAGCCGCGTTGCTTCGCCGGATCCCTTAGCGGGCCGGCAGGATCTTCCCTGCCACCTCGCCAAAGCCGACGCGATAGCCGTCGCCCTGGCACCAGCCGGCCATGACCACTTCGTCGCCATCTTCCAGGAAACCGCGCCTGCTGCCATCCGCCAGCGTCAGAGGCTCGGCGCCGTTGCGGGTCAGCTCCAGCAGGCTGCCGTAGGAATCCGGCGTGGTGCCGCTGATGGTGCCGGAGCCCATCAGGTCGCCCACGCGGACATTGCAGCCGGACACGGTGTGGTGCGCCAGTTGCTGCACCATGGTCCAGTACATGGCCTTGAAGTTGGTGCGGCAGACGGTGGTGGCCTGCGCGGCGCCTTCGGGGCGCAGCGAAACTTCCAGCGCGATGTCATAGGCATTGCGCTCGGGCTGCTGCAGATACGCCAGCGGCTCAGGTGATTGCACCGGATTGTCACGGCGAAACGGCTCGAGCGCGTCCATGGTGACCACCCACGGCGAGATCGAGGTGCCGAAGCCCTTGCTGTTGAACGGGCCCAGCGGCACGTACTCCCACTGCTGGATATCGCGCGCGCTCCAGTCGTTGAGGATCACCATGCCGAACATGTGCTCGGCCGCCACGGCAGTGCTGACCGGCTCGCCCAGGGTCGACGGCTTGCCGACGATGAAGGCCATTTCCAGTTCGTAGTCGAGCTTCTGGCAAGCAGTAAAGATCGGGCGCGGCGCATTCGGCGGCTTGATCTGCCCCTTGGGACGGCGCAGTTCCGTGCCGCTCACCACCACCGAGCTGGCGCGGCCGTTGTAGCCGATGGGAATCTCCAGCCAGTTGGGCAGCAGTGCATTGTCCGGATCGCGGAACATGCGGCCAACGTTGGTGGCGTGCTCGCGCGAGGAGTAGAAATCGGTGTAGCCGGGGATGTCCACCGGCAGGTGCAAGGTCGCCCAGGCCATCGGCACCAGGGCCTGCTCATGCAGGGCCGACTTGGGATGCAAGCTGGTATCGTCCGCCGCCAGCAAGGCCGTCAGGCGCTGGCGGGTCTCGGTCCAGACCGGCTTGCCGAGCGCGATGAAAGCGTTGAGCGTGGCGCCGCCAAACACGCCTTTGACGGAAGCCGGCAGCAGGCCAGCCTCGTCCAGCACGGACAGGTCGAGAATGAAGTCGCCGATGGCGACGCCTACACGCGGGCCCAGCCCGTTCGGGGAAAAGATGCCGTAGGGCAGGTTTTGCAGCGGGAAATGCGTAACGCCATCATTGGCGGATTCGATCCAACTTTGCTGGACAGTGGTCATCGGGGGCTCCGGAGGGGAATGAGGTGGGGTGCCCGCGACTGCGGCGCGCGCAACACCCCGAATGCATGGTGGTCGGCCAGATGAAACAGGCCTTGGGGCTTGAGGATCAGCGCTCAAAGGGGTTGAAATGCTTCTTCAGGCCTTGCCAGCACCTGTAGTAGTCGTCCTGCAACTGCGCCGACTCCGCTGCATACGGCGTCGGCCGGATCACGGCCGGCGTCTCGAACATGAACGCCATGGTATCGCTGATGCGGTGCGGCTGCGAGGTATCCGCGGCGGTGGCCTTGGCGAACGTCTCGGCATCCGGGCCGTGGCCGCTCATGCAGTTGTGCAGGCTGGCGCCGCCAGGCGAGAAGCCATCGGCCTTGGCATCGTAGACGCCCTCGATCAGGCCCATGAACTCACTAGCGATATTGCGGTGGAACCAGGGTGGGCGGAAGGTGTTCTGCATCGCCAGCCAGCGCGGGCCAAAGATGACGAAATCGATCGTGTCCACGCCCGGGGTATCGGACGGGCTTTGCAGCACCAGGAAAATCGACGGGTCCGGGTGATCGAAGCTGATCGAGCCAATGGTGTTGAAGCGGCGCAGGTCGTACTTGTACGGCGCGTAGTTGCCATGCCAGGCCACCACATCCAGCGGCGAGTGCCCGATCGGGGCGCGCCACAGGTTGCCCTGGAACTTCGCCACCAGCTCGAAATCACCCTCGCGATCCTCGTACCATGCATGCGGCGTGAGGAAGTCGCGCGGATTGGCCAGGCCGTTTGAGCCGAGCACGCCCAGGTCGGGCAGGCGGAACAAGGCGCCGTAGTTCTCGCAGATATAGCCACGCGCTTCGCCGTCCGGGAGCTCCACGCGAAAACGCACGCCGCGCGGGATCACGATGATCTCCTGCGGCTCGACGTCCAGCAGGCCCATTTCGGTCGCCACGCGCAGCCTGCCCTGCTGCGGCACGATCAGCATTTCGCCGTCAGCGTTGTAGAAGAAGCGATCCGTCATCGACCGGTTGGCCAGGTACAGATGGATGCCGCAGCCCGACATGGCCTCCGGGCCGCCGTTGCCGGCCATGGTGACGATGCCGTCGACAAAGTCGGTGGGCTCCTTGGGCATCGCCGGCGGGCTCCAGCGCATCTGGTTGGGCGACGGCGGCACCGCATCGAAATGGCTGACGATGCGCGACTGCTCGAGCCGCGTGAACGGCTCGTGCATCGCCGCCGGACGGATGCGATAGCACCAGCTGCGCCGGTTGTGCGCGCGCGGCGCGGTAAACGCCGTACCGGAGATCTGCTCCGCATACAGGCCGTACGGCGCGCGCTGGGGCGAATTCTGCCCCACCGGCAACGCACCGGGCAGTGCCTCGGTCGCGAACTCGTTGGCAAAGCCGGATTGGTAGCCGGGCGTACCGTGGTCGGGTGCCTGCCCTGTCACGTTCAATTGCGTCTGCGTCATGTCTTGGGTCTTCCTCTTACGCTTGCGATTTCGCTTTCGATGACTCGAGCACGCCCGCACGGGCTAGCTCCATGGCTTCCTGCAGAACCGCAAGATCGCCGATGTGATTGGCCAGCAGCAGGATCAGTTGCGCGTTGGCGGCCTGGCTCTGCGCGTCGGAGAGGTCGCGATGCATGGCGATCAGCGCCTCGTAGAAGTCGTCCGGACTGGCAAGGTTGGGTTCGGTACTCAGCGGCATTGGCATGTCTCCCTATGCCTCAGGTCACTGCCGCAAAGGCATAGTGGCCGAGGGATCACACTAATGGTGTCTTTCAGACGTCGGATCACGAATTTCACAATCCGTAATTGATTTACCATATCGTAATCTCAGGTTCCGGACGTGTCAAACCCGCATTGGCCCCTATTTCGCTGCGGACGGCGAAGACCGGTTGACACTACGTTGGTCGACACTCCGTTTGTAGGTTAGGCGCGGAAGACGGGCGAGGACAAAGATGCGACGCCAGACGGCGCACAAGCGCAAGCAGCCCGAGCAATGTCGGGCGAACAAGAGAAATGAGAGAAACAAGAGGGGGAAAGCGACAGGCTCGACAGGCAAACGCACTGAACCAGCCTTGGCGCGGGGACCGAGGCTGTCAAAGAAAGGCAAATGCCGCCAGGCGCGGCATCCGGCCATTCCATGTCAAACGGGCAAAACCCCAGCAGCAGGCACGTGGGGGCGTGCCCGCTGCTGGCATGACAAGCGCGCGCCAGTCCGGCCGCAGACCCGGCCGGAACCAGCGCGAGTGCTCAGGCTGGCTTGTGACCTTCGCCCGGGCTCGACGCGAAGCCTGTGCTGACCGGGGTGGCCGGTGCAGGGCTTGCGGCGGTAGGCGTTGCGGCAGGCGCCTGCCCGGCCATGGAAGCGGCCGTGACGCCGCCATTGCGGCTGGCAATAAACGCGTTGACGTCGGCGGCAAGATGCTGGGGGGCCAGCACCACTTCCAGGCCAAGCGCCTCGCAAGCCGCCAGGAAAGTCGACATGCGGGGGTCGGCCTGACCCGATTCTGCCCGCAAGTATGCTTCCCGGGAAATCCCGGCCTTACGGGCGACGTCTTCCTGCTTGAGCTTTCGCGCTCGGCGCAACGCCCGCAGTTGCCGGAACGGTTCGCTAGCGCCTCTAGGCACGGCTGTACTGTTCATGTCGGTCTCCAGTCACCAATGAAAAAAAAGTGCGCGGACGTGCATTCGAGTATAGAGCACGCAAAGCGTTCCGTATGTAATCAGGGCAACACTTTGTGCAGATTTCTTGTTGGCACCCCGCGCAGGCTAATCCTAGCCTGTCAATAGGTCCGATACAGCACAATTATCTGCCTCCGTGGTGACATAACGGGCGGCGATGAAATAGGTTGACGAGAGCGCACAAGCGTAAGGTTGACAATACGACCGGTCGTGCTATTCTCTCCATATGCAGAAAGGACAACTTACCCGCGCAGCCATCATCGAGCAAGCCCTGGACACTGCCGCCCAAGTCGGGTTCGAGCAATTGTCGCTTGCCACACTGGCCGCCGACACCAGCATGTCCAAGAGCGGGCTCTACGCGCACTTCAAGTCCAAAGAGGCCTTGCAGCAGGCAGTTTTGGCGCTCGCGCTGGAGCGCTTCTCGGACATCGTCATCAGGCCGGCCATGCGCCTGCCGCGTGGCACGCGCCGGGTGCAAGCCCTCTTCGAAGGCTACATTCTCTGGCTCGGTGGATCCGTCAATAAAGGCCGCTGCCTGTTCATGGCGCTAGGCCAGGAATACCGCGACCGCCCGGGTGCCATCAGGGAGCTGGTGGTGCAATCGCTGAAAGACTGGCATAGCCTCATCGCCAGGGCCGTGACCGACGCGATCGAGGAAGGCGATCTTTCGCCGGCACAAGACGCGCGGCAGTTCGCCTTCGAGATGGTCGGTATCGGCATGTCCTTTCAACAGTCTTACAAGCTGCTGGGCCGTGAAGACACCGAGATCATGGCCCACCGGGCGTTCGAAGCGCTGCTCCGCCGCGCCGAGCTTGCGCAACCGGCGCGCAAGTAGCAAAGGGCGAGGACGCGCTGGAGCGAGACACCACCTCGAGACAGATCGGGACGAATTTCGAGACGGCTGGATGTCGTTTTTTTTTGAAACAAAAAATAGCACGACTGGTCGGTCTTACTGGAGCGGTATCGCCCCGCTGCGATTGCCCGGCCCGGAATGTCAGAAGTCTTCACTGGAGGTGCCCGCCGTGACGCAAGCGATTTACTCATCCACCAAAGCCCGCCAAGCCGCGCCGCCATCCAGGGCGCCAATGCGCTGGGGCCGCCTTGGCTGGCAATTGGCCGAACTGCTCTATCCGGCCGGCGCGGCGCGCGCGCTCGAGCAAGCATGGTTCCGTCCGCCCCACGGCAATGGCCCGGAGGGCGCTGGCCGCGAGCTGCTTGAGCGCGCACGCACGGACTGGGCGCTGGTGACCGGCCAGGGAACGAGCCGGCGTGTGCGCGTCTATCGATGGGGCAGCACCGGGCCAACCGTCTTGCTGGCCCACGGCTGGGGTGGCCATGCCGCCCAGTGGCAGCCGCTGGTTGCGCCGCTGCTAGCGGCCGGCATGCGCGTGGTCGCTTTTGACGCGCTCTCGCATGGCGGCTCCGACGCGGGTGCGCACGGCGCAAGCCAGACTTCTGTTGTGGAAATGTCGCGCGCGCTATTGGCCACGGCATGGCACGCCGGCCCGATCCACGCGGTGATTGCGCATTCGCTCGGCAGCGCCGCACTGGCGCTGGCCGTGCGCGAAGGCTTGCACCTGCAGGCCGCCGTGATGATCGGCCCGCCGGCCGACATGCATAAGGCCGCCGCGGCTTTGGCGTGGCAGCTCGGCATCGGGCCCGGGGTACTGGCGCGCATGCAGCGCAACAGCGAGCGCTGGCTGGGCATGCCGTGGTCGGCCTTCAACGTCCCGGCAATCGGCATCGGCCACGCCCGCCCGGTACCGCCCACGCTGGTGATTCATGACCGGCAGGATAAGGAAGTGGGCTGGGAAAACGGCGCGGCCATTGCCGGCGCATGGCCTGGCGCGCAATTGATGAGCACGGACGGACTGGGCCATCGTCGTATCCTGCATGACGCACAGGTCATCGCACGCGCGGTGTCATTCGTCGGCGGCGCGGCGCGAATGCCCGGCATTGCAGAAGCAACTCGCAGGATGCAAGCCGAGGCCCTTGCCTGAGCACTCCCGGACCCTGCCTGCTTTAGCGGTTTTGTGGCATGCCACAAAACCGCTGGTGGGGG